>DASSCG010000499.1:0-4796 GCA_035697925.1 Pyrinomonadaceae bacterium | reverse complement strand
ACTTCGCAAGCAGTTCCCAAATGTCGAGGTCATTCCTTTTGCAGAAGTTGATCTCAACAGTTCAAGTCTCCGTAAGGCTGGTGGCGCCGCACAAAACAAGTGAGGCCCGTTATGAAGCGACTTTGTTTGGCGGTCGGAATGGTCCTGCTTTTTGGAGTAAGCTTTTCTGCGCGAGGCCAAAACGAAACTCTTCCTGAAGGCGGCGTGGATGCGCGAGCTGACGCTGCTGGCTTCAGCCGGCAACTCGGCCATGTCGATCCTCAAGTGCGCCAGCGTGCTGCCGAGGCATTAGCTCGACTGGCCGCCAACGATCAGCGCAAGCTAGTTGAAGGGTACCAACTCCAGGAAAAGAATAAAGAGGTGCGCCTCGCTCTGGATTGGGCCCTCTACCGCATGGGAAAGTCGGACACGCTGTTTCGAATCGTGAAGGAGATCAACTCGTCTCGTCGCGATCAGTCGATTGGCTACCTGAAGCAACTCGAGAGCCCGAGCCTTTTGTATCCTTTTCTCAACCAGGCGAGCAGTCAAGCCAAGATCTCCGTAGGTTTACTGGAGGTGTTGGGCCAACTTGGTGATGCTGAATCTCTCGAAATAATAAAGCCACATCGTGATTCGTTCGTCCCTGGAGTGGCCGCAGCAGCCGAAGTAGCCGTTGAGCAAATTGAAACTCGTTTAGGACAACCTCAAACAACCCAACCTTCTCGGCCACGTACAGTGAGCTCTGCAGAAAATCCATCACCTTAGGCCAACCCTCCACGAAACCACACGAAGACAAGTTGCAATGTGTTTCGTGACTCTTCGTGTGTTTTACTGGATCGTGTTAGTAGTGTCCTAGTTTGTACTATCTTTGTGACCTCCGTGTCTCCGTGGTGAGTTTAATGCTTGGATTTTGTTCACCACGGAGGCAAGGAGATCGGAGTCGCTCAGATTAGGACACTACTATCGTGTTGTCCTCTTTGGAGCTACTCCTTCAGAGTAGGTTATACTTCGCGACCTACCAAATGCATCGAAGCCTACGCACATTCCTCGAACTCCTACGCAAAGAAAACGACCTCATCGAAATTGAAGCGGAAGTGGATCCATTTCTGGAAGCGGCTGAAATTCATCGTAGAGTGATCGATCAGGGTGGGCCCGCTCTGCTGTTTAAGCGAGTGAAGGGAAGCTCTTATCCCGTGGTCACGAACCTGTTTGGAACAGCTCGTCGGATCGAATTGGCTTTTGGTCCAAAGCCGGAAACACTCGTCCGCGAGTTTGCGCAACTGGCTGAATCGCTACTACCGCCGCGCGGCTCTGAATTGTGGCGTCACCGAAAACTCGCCTTGGATGCCTTAAAGTTAGGTACCAGGAACGTTCGAAGCGCGCCGGTGACTGGGGTTCTTGACCGGCCCGCAAGGTTGAATGAATTGCCCGTCCTCACAACCTGGCAAGAGGACGGAGGACCTTTCATCACTCTGCCACTTGTTTACACCGAGAACCCGCATACTAAGAAGCACAACCTCGGAATCTATCGGCTGCAGGTTTACGATTCGCAAACTACCGGGCTTCACTGGCAAATTCAGAAGGGTGGCGGATTTCACTACCGGGAGGCGGAAGCTCTTGGTAAGCAGTTGCCGGTGACGGTTTTCCTTGGTGGTCCACCTGCACTGATTCTTGCCGCGATCGCACCGCTGCCAGAGGACGTTCCGGAGTTGATACTCGCTTCGCTTTTAGCTGGCGAGAAATTAAGGATGACCAAAAACGAATTAGGCAGTCATCGGTTAGCGGCCGAGTCTGAATTCGCCCTGGTCGGTTTCTCGCCGCCGAACCAGAGAAGACTGGAAGGACCTTTCGGTGACCATTACGGTTACTACTCTCTCGAACACGACTATCCTGTGTTTCACGTTGAGGGAGTGTTTCACAGGCATGACGCTATCTACCCAGCTACGGTGGTGGGCAAACCACGGCAAGAAGATTTCTTCATCGGAGATTACCTGCAACAGCTGCTGTCGCCACTTTTTCCACTAGTCATGCCTGGCGTGCGCGACCTTTGGTCTTATGGAGAGACAGGGTTTCATTCGTTGGCCGCTGCTGTCGTGCGCGAACGTTATGGACGCGAAGCCTTAGTCTCAGGATTCCGCATCCTGGGCGAAGGCCAGCTCTCATTGACCAAGTTCCTGATACTCACCGACACCGCTCGGGACTTGCACGACTTTCCCGGACTCTTGGAACATGTGCTAGCCCGCGTACATTGGGAGAGAGATTTGTTTGTCTTCTCAAATGTGTCGATGGATACACTGGACTACACCAGTGGAAAGGTGAACGTGGGAAGCAAGGCAATCCTCCTCGGGTTAGGTGACCCCATTCGTGATCTGCCCCGCGAATTCCGAGGTGAACTGCCTGGCGACCTAATCGATGCTGAAGTGTTTTGTGCAGGATGTTTGGTCGTTCAAGGTGTCGGATACGAAGAAGATCCTCATCAAGCGAACAGGCTCGCTCGCGAGCCGGCGTTTTCAGAGTGGCCGCTGGTCGTATTACACGACGATGTAGCAGTGGCGCGCTCGACTCCAGATTTCCTCTGGGCGACATGGACCCGTTTTGAACCGGCGGCCGATATTCACGCCTCCAATACGAAGGTGGAGAGGCATCACCTCTGTTACCAGGGGCCGATTGTCATCGACGCGCGCACCAAGCCTGGATTCCCGGCGGAACTAGTGGTTCGTGAGGATATCGCGGCTTTGGTGGACAAGCGTTGGCGCGAATATTTTCCCAAGGATATGTAAATATCGAACATTAAGGCTTTGCCCAAAAAATACGGCTTAGTCCGAGTAAGCGGACGAATGACAATAGCCCAGCAGTTCCACTGCTGGGGAGTAAAGAGTCAAACGAAACAGTCCGTGAAGCGGACGGCTGAATAAAAATGCTGGGTTATCTGATTTCAGTCGTCCGTTTCACGACTCAGACTGACGTTCGTGCGCCGCTCGCCGCGATGAATCGCTGGGCTATTCCCATTCGTCCGCTAACGCGGACTAGTTTGGAATACTTTTAGGGCAAAGCCGAAGATTTAGGGTATACCTCTGACTCCGGTCGGTGGAGACTAAAGTCTTTTCATTCACCGAATGTGAATCAATCTATTAGGCGTTACTTTAGGACGCCCTCGGATTACAACGACTTCATCACCAATGCGCAACATTCCGCCTCAAAAACTCCTTATCCTTTTTCCGAAATAACACTCTCCCTCGCAAACCCAAGGGGTTGTTTGTTCTGAGTACGTCAGCAAACTCTCGGCTGACGCAATTCCCAGTAAAGGCATTCTGATAGTTTCCAACGAACTCTAGTGCGGTAAAGGTATCGGCTCTAGTTGGTTTGAAAAGGAGAAATGTCTGTATGACTCTGCCCAACTTGTTGCTTGCTTTTGCAACGTTCAGGCAAAAATTCCAGCCTGAATGGTTCGCTCACATCCATTCACATGGGCATGCTACGGCGCGGCTGGCGCGGAGTTTTGCGGCTTCTTGCGAAAAACGAATTACCAAAAAAGCACTGGATGAGATTGAGTTTGCTGCTTACATGCACGACATCGGCAAGTATCTAGTTCCAAAGCATATTCTTTTGAAGCAAGGCCCTCTTGATCCGGCAGAGAGACAGGTTATGTCTCTACATCCAATTCATGGAGTAGAAATACTTCGCGATCTTCCTTTCGTAACGCCTGCCATTGCTCAAGTGGTTCTCTGTCATCACGAAAGATGGGATGGCACGGGTTATCCACACGGGCGAGCTGGTATGTCCATTCCGTTTGCAGCTCGTGTTGTGACTATTGCTGATGTCTATACATCATTGCGCGCCCGCCGCCCTTATAAACCCCCGCTGAGTCGGGAGGGAACCTATGAGCTGCTGAAAAAGATGGCTGGGGACGAACTCGATCCTCACATGGTTCACGATTTCCTTAAATCGTTGGAAGGTCCGGTGACCATGAGGATCGCAAAACCGCCGACTCCTGAAGAGCTTGCCTACTCATCCCTGATTCGCGAAACGCTGCGCGTCGTTCTCTAAATAAAATTGCATCAAGTGATTAGCTGGACGCTACTGGAAGCCTAATGGTAAACGTGGCTCCTGAAGGTGTGCGGTTTGAGGCAGTAAGAGTGCCACCATGCTCGGTAATAACGCGATGAGCGAGAGCCAGACCAATGCCGTGGCCCTTCTCCTTGGTGGTGAAAAAAGGAATGAAGATGCGCTGAAGATCGGACTGAGGAATGCCTTTACCAGAATCTTCAATTTCAATAGAGGCCCACTTATCGCCTTCGCGATCCACTTCGCTAAGTCCGCGCACAGTTACGGTTCGTTCTGTGTTGTCGTCAGGAATAGCTTCAGCCGCGTTTCTCAACAAGTTTAGTACCGCCTGTCGAAGCATCCGCTCGTCAGCCCTGACGTGAGGAAGGCTTGAGGTCTCTGTCGCCACGATCAGTTCAATCCTCCTGTCCTTGTAGAGTGTCTTCAGTTCAGCTAAGCATTCCTGCATCAGATCAGAAAGAGCGACGTCCTCCATCTGGAGCGGCTGCGGGCGCGCGAAATTCAAAAAGGCCGTCACCATGTCAGAGAGATTGCGCACTTCATTTAAAAGCGAAGACGCTGCGTTTTGCCCGCGTTCGTCCAGGTTTAGATTCTGGAGCAACTGGGCATAGCCATGAAGCGTTGCGATCGCATTCTTGAATTCATGCGCAAGTCCGGCAGACATTTCGCCGAGACTTTCCAGGTTGCGTTTGAGTGCTACCTGCTCCCGCAGCTCCGTCACTTCAGTAATGTCAGTCAAAAGGCAAAGTGCG
>DASSCG010000498.1:0-4618 GCA_035697925.1 Pyrinomonadaceae bacterium | reverse complement strand
GCGCTTAATGTGACTGCCGTAATGTCATCATTCCAACGTGTTAGCGCGCCTTCTATTTGGGAGTCTGGAAAATGATCCAAGGTAAATCCGGCCTTCGCGAACTCTCGACGGATATTCAAAAGCGCCCGTCGTCTTTTCCACGACTCCAAAATCTTGTAGAACTTAGCAACCAACGTCCTTACCCCTTTCCTTCACCATTCAACCCTACAGACCGAGCGGCTGGCTTTAAGGGTCGCACTACTAAAACAGGACAGGGTGACTCTCTCAATACGCGGTCTGTGTTTGAACCAAAGAGAGTTCCCAATTTAAAACCCTGGCCATGTGCGCCTATTAAAATTAGATTGATCCCTTGTTCAACTGCATAGGACACGATCTCCCGATGGGCTTTGCCTTCACGTACCACATGCGTTACGTCACACCACAGGTGAGTCTCCGCAGGAACTGATCGATGAAGTTGTCTCGCCGCCACGTGATATGGACCTTCGGCGCTTTGCGAGGTCCAGGCGAGCTCGTCCTTGCTGGTCTTTGAATCAGTCAAAACATGTAGCAAATGCAGTTCCGACTGATATTCCTGGGCGAGCGAAAGTCCGTAACGCAGCGCCAGTTCTGAGTCACTTGAGAAGTCGGACGCGACCAGCAACTTCTTGAACTCGAGCGCACGGATCGCGCTCCGCAGATGGTGACCTTCCCCAGAACGAGTGACGAGTACAGGGCACGAAGCGGTCCGGCAGACGGCCTCTGCTGTCGAGCCGAGTAACGCGGCGGCGTATGGCCGACGGCGCGAACTCATTACGATCAGATCGGCGTTCTGTTTTTCGGCTTCGTGCTTGATTGAATCTGCCGGCCGACTGCTCTCGGTGACAACAAACTCATAATCGAGATGACCGCCAGCGACCTCACAAGGAAACAAAACACATGAGTGCTCGACCGCCTTCTTGATGCTGGCCCGCATCGCATCGACAGTATGGCTGTCAATTCGTGATGAGTCGTCGCTGCAAGTTAAGACGAACAGCTTCGCCCTGTAGGAGCGCGCCAACGCTATTGCATAAAGAAGACCCTCGTCAGTCTCATGCGACTCGGCAACAGGACATAGAATTCGTTCAAGGTTTAAGATCTTTGACATCTGGCTTCCTTTTGTTCTACTAACGTGGGGCGAAAACAAGCGTCGCGAACCGTATATTGATCCAGAACCACTAGCCGTTTGCAGTTCGCAGACTCATTTTTCTTTCCATAAGTTGTCTTGCGGACAAACCTCTAATCTTCCGTAGTCTTTTCCGCCTTCGAAGTCTCTTCAGGTTTTCCAAACGACTGATTAACTGTGTACTTCGCGCGACGGCACGAATACGATTTGCGCCGCGCTCACTTGATGGCGCTACAGCCTGAGTGAATGAGTGTCTGTGTTCCTCGTGAGCAATCCCATCTCCCTGGCGTCCGCGCCCCTTTGTCTTGTAGTGGTCCATATTGACGTTGTTTTTCCTGCTCAAGTTTGTTTCCTCCCTTAATTCATTCCGACACCGGCTAATCGCTAATTAACCTGATAGCGGAGCATTGCACCTACTCCGCCCACAGTTCGTAGGAGTGCCGCATCCTCAATGAACGTGACACGCGCCCCTGTCTGTCGCGCCCGGGTAAGGAGCAAATCAGCGGCCGTCAAGCCTGAGGAAAAACGCTCTCCAGACGAGTTATTGTCCTGCGGACTCGTGTCAAAGTCTTTTTCGAGTCGTACCTCATTTGGGGATGCGCTTATCAACAATTCATCAACCTGACCCTGCTCGAGTGCCTTCATCGTGTCCCTTACAGCAACCACCGCAAGACCACCTGCACGGTACTCGTCTAAAACGCGCCTTACCTTTTCGGCGTCGGTATGCAGGTTGTGTTCACTCAAAGCCTCCATCGTTGCCTTCAGCACTTCATGTTCCGGTGTCCGAATATCAAGTCGCAAGATGTCGATGATCTTTTCTTTGAGACGGTCAGGTAATTGCTCTCGCAGTAATGGGATGATCACCTGATCCCCAGCAAGAATGATGTGTTCCACCGCTTCTTCTCGTACCACCCGGTCGAGTATTTCGACCACCTCTTTGGCGTGGTGCAGGTGATTGTTTTCCACGTGCCGCTGGTAGCGCATCTGTGACCAGCCCCCTACCTGCGTGCGGCTCAGCTTGACGTGCTGGGTCTCTTTGTTGACCAAAGTCTTACCCAGACCGAAAACGAAGAGGCGCGCCGAGTTTGTATCGACAAGCAAGGCAGCGTAACGCGGATGCTGATCGATCAAACGTGCGAGCGGATAGAGGTGTGGCCTCTCGTCGACGTGCAGCCGGTGTTTTTGAATGGGAGCGTCGAGTTGTACCGCATTGAAATAGTCATCCGCGCCTGCGCAGGCGAAAATCGCAAGCCCGTTGGCAGAAGGGCGTACTTCATCACGCAAATAGGCTCTAATACGCGAAGTATCCCGTTCAAAGCTCGCAAGCTCAAGAGACTCCGCGGCGAACGATTTGGCCTTTGCATTGAACTCCTTACGCACGAAAGACTTGAAATTATCGCGCCCGTGTTGGTCCGGCTGCATGTTGAGATAGAGACTGATGAACGGGAACCCATTTGGCTCGAAAGCCACCAACTCGTCCAACTGGTCCATGAGCGTTAAATCCGTAATGTCCTTCATCTTAAGCAGTGCCTTTCACTCTCAGTTGTTTGTTCTAAACCTAAGCTAAGACCCTCAGGTTAGCGAGCGTAATTACACCTGTGATGTGCAAGTGTTTACACGCGGCTTGATCAAGTCGTGAGGTTAGTGATGATCAACCTTCGGCTATTTCATGCGGAAGCTTCGCGCAATGAAATCGGTTTGCTCAGCTATGGCCTGCAATTTATTTGGCGGTCCCACGAATTCAACTCTATAGATGAAGCGGTTGTTGGCATGCAGATAATAATTAAGTACTGCCGTTGGCTTACCTGCAGTGACGTACTCGTAGGCGTATTTGGTGCCGCTCAATCGTCCTTCGAAAGGCTCAACTTTCGATTTCACGTAACCGCGCAAGGAAACCCTATCGAATCGTTGTTTACGCTGAACCAGATCTGCTGGTGATACACCGTCATCCACAAACTCTCTACGAATGCGTAGCTGCACTGGGCTTTTCTGCCCATATCTGAACTCGGTGCTAGTGTGAGCGACACCCGGCACCTTAATAACTCTCCAGTTGGTTGATGGAAGATCGAGAACATAGTCGAGACTCCGATTTGTATAAGACCGTTGCTGGCCTTGCGCAGCGGAGGGGAGAAGTGCGAGGGAAATCAAAATCAATGAGATTGTAAGTAGTCGCAAGCTTAAAGAATAAGTCATTACCCTTAGCCCCCTTGGCCCCCTGAATTTAGAGAAAGTCACGAAACATCACAGTGATGCTGGTTTTCAAGCCCATGCGGATCTATGACAAAAAACAGTTGCTCAAGCGCCGTAAAGTGATCGCCGGCGAAGGCGAACAATGATCACCTTGAGGCTAAACTAGAAGACGAGAGGTTCGTAAGAGGGTTTCCACTTAGGCGCATCAAGTGTTATCACGCTCCAGCTCGTCTAGCATAAGATGTACGATCGTACAGGCTGATCGTTGCTTGCGATGAACTTACCGGATGCGAGCGGGTATCATGGGAAGATACTCGTTGTGGGGGCACCGGTTCAACGTTCTCGCTGCAACGATCGGCTGTCTAGCTTTGCCATAATGGTACCAGTAAACCAATCCGAACAAGTGACAGTGGGAATCGTTAGGTCGAAGGGATAAAAAATTGGTCGCCGCAACGATCGAAAGACATCAGCCTGACTCATATCAACTAACCGTTGATGAAGCGCTGAATGTACTCGGTGGCGACGCGCAATACGGGTTGAGCGAGAGTGAGGCGCGGGGACGACTCGAAGAGTATGGCAAGAACGAAATAGCAACGGAAGAAGCCACGCCCGCATGGAGAAAGTTCTTCGCGCAGTTTCAGAACGTGTTAGTCATCCTGTTGCTGATCGCCACGGCGATCTCCGCGGTGCTTTGGTTGTATGAGGGCGAATCGATATTACCCTACGAAGCGATAGCGATCTTCGCTGTCGTGCTGCTCAATGCGGTAATGGGCTACATTCAGGAGTCACGGGCTGAGCAAGCGGTGGCGGCATTGCGTCAGATGTCGGCGGCGCACGCTAACGTCATTCGGGACGGCACGCGGCAAAGCATCCCGGCTAATGAGGTTGTACCAGGCGACCTCATCCTTCTCGAAGAAGGCGACAGAGTTCCCGCCGACGCGCGCCTGATTCAGTCAACCGCTCTACAAACAGCTGAGGCAGCGCTGACGGGTGAGAGCCTTCCGGTTTCAAAGAACATACTTCCGATTACAGAAAAAATGGGACTTGGCGACCGCCACAATATGATCTTCAGCGGCACGGTGGCCACTTATGGGCGCGGCCGTGCCGTAGTCGTGGCGACAGGCATGCAGACCCAGATGGGGCGCATCGCAGGCATGTTGGAAGAAGCTCCGGCGGAAACCACGCCGCTGCAAAGGGAACTCGCCCGCGTCGGCAAACTGCTCGGCATCATCGTCGTCGTCATTGCTGCTGTGATGATCGCAACGATCATTCTCGTTGAAGATGTTC
>DASSCG010000497.1:0-3049 GCA_035697925.1 Pyrinomonadaceae bacterium | reverse complement strand
ATTCGAGCCAGGGAATTCAAAACGACGCGAAGAACGAGGCCGAGGCGAAGCTTAAAATCGACAACGTGTATCAGCAGTTGAAGGGTGGCGCAGACTTCGCCACTGTGGCTCGTTCGAAGAGTGAAGATGGCAACAGCCTGGTCCGCGGAGGAGATATCGGTTTCTTTAGTGAGGACGGATTGAAGCAGGCCGGACTCCCCAAGGAGTTGATCGATTTGCTTATGGGCCCAATGCAAGTCGGCAGTTTTACCGATCCGAAGCAGGTCAATGGTCGCTGGTACATATTCAAGCTGTCTGAGAAGCGACTACAAACTGAGAACCTGACTCTCGAGAGTCCAGGAGTTCGCCAGCAAATCACTCAGGCTTTGACTAATCAACGCAAGGAAATTCTCAATGCGGCGTTGTTGGAAGTGGCGATGAACGAGGCTAAGATCGTGAATACGCTGTCCGCGAACATGCTCGCGAATCCTGGAAACCTTGGTTTGCGTCCGGCATCGACAGGCTCTGGCACGCCGCCCGCTGCGAGTACTCAGTCAACGGCTACACCAACTGCTGCGGCAACATCTCCGGCAGCAAGCCCGAGCGGATCGCCAAAATAACAGACTCAAGAGTCTGCACTACTGAAAAGCGGGTGTGGGGTGGATTTGATCAAGCCCGCGCCCGCTTCTTACGTCTCCTGTTTGGTTTATGATTTTCCGTCTTTCTGATGTCTACAAGTCTTACGCCACGCACGACATTTTGCGTGGAGTGTCTTTACAGATAAATCCCGGCGAGCACGTCGGTCTGGTGGGACGCAACGGTGCCGGCA
Organism: Pyrinomonadaceae bacterium; assembly: GCA_035697925.1. Classification (GTDB taxonomy): domain Bacteria; phylum Acidobacteriota; class Blastocatellia; order Pyrinomonadales; family Pyrinomonadaceae; genus PSRF01. The sequence goes on along the minus strand of DASSCG010000497.1, from coordinate 2,241 downwards.
AAACAACCATCTTTCGATTGGTCAGCGGTGAGGAATCTCCTGATCGTGGTGAGGTTGTGCGCGCTCGCGGAACGCGTCTGGGTCTACTAGAGCAGCACATTCATTTTGAGCCGGGTACGACAGTCCATGAATCGGCGTTAGCGGCGTTCGGTCGTTTGCAGCAAATCGAGCACGAGATGCATGAGCTCGAACACCGTATGGCAGAAGCCGATACGGAGCTGGAGAAAGTGCTCGAGCGATACAGTGATCTGCAACACGAATTTGAACGCGAAGGCGGATTCGAGTACGCGGCTAAGGCCGAGGCGATTCTGCAAGGGTTGGGTTTTGATCGGGACCAGTGGTCACTCGAAACTGAAAAGCTTTCAGGCGGACAACAAAACCGCCTCGGTCTGGCAAAGTTGCTTCTGGCTGAACCCGATGTCCTCTTGCTGGATGAGCCTACCAATCACCTTGATGTCGCTGCCGTCGAATGGCTCGAGGAGTTCCTGCAAAATTATCCGGCCGCCTACGTGATTGTCAGCCACGATCGTTACTTTCTTGATCGCGCTTGCCGTCGCATAGTCGAGCTCGAAAACGGGCGCGCCGCCAGTTACACCGGCAACTACTCCGCGTACCTGGTTGAACGAGAGGAACGGCGCGAGGCCCAGCAAAGGGCATATGAGAACCAGCGCCAGTTAATTGAAAAGACCGAAGAATTCATTCGCCGGAATCTGGCTGGACAGAAAACAAAACAGGCAAAATCACGACGGACGATGCTGGCAAAGCTCGAACGGGTTGAAGCTGTTCGCGCCGATAAATCCTCTGGCGATTTTCGTTTGCAATCGATCGAGCGGACCGGGAATCACGTGCTAATGGTCAACGAAGCCACCATCGGTTATCCGGACAAGATGCTGGCGCGCGACATCTCATTTATTCTTCGCCGCGGTGAGTGTCTTGGGATCATTGGCCCTAACGGTTCAGGTAAGACGACGTTTCTCAAGACAATCCTTAAAAAGATCCCTGCGCTAGCTGGTGAAATTCAATGGGGCTCAAAAGTACAGATTGGCTACTACGCTCAGCAACTCGACGATCTCGACGATCGAAACGAAATCATCATGGAGTTGCGTCGGGTGGCTCCCTCGAGTGCGACAGCTGGAGAGCTTAGATCGTTCCTGGCGAAGTTTCTTTTTAGTGGAGATGACGTCTACAAGAAAGTAGGAGACCTCTCCGGTGGGGAGAAGGGACGGTTGGCTCTAGCCAAGTTGATCTATTCGCGGGTGAATGTGCTGGTGCTGGACGAGCCGACAAATCACCTGGACATTCCCTCGCGCGAGGCGCTCGAAGAGGCGCTCGATGCGTACGAGGGAACGATCCTGACAATCAGTCACGACCGCTATTTTCTCGATCGGGTCGCTACGCAGATGCTTGCGCTGGATGGTTTAGGAGGGGCGGAGCACTACGACGGTGATTACACCGAGTACCATGATTGGAAAGCTGGCGTGTCAGGCTCCGCATCTGCAGTTTCGTCTTCTGCGACGGGCAATATGGTGGAAACCATTTTTCACAGCGAACCAGCAGTCCCAAAAGAGCCAGAGAATCCTGTTTCGAGTTCAACGTCGAAGCAGCGTCGCAAGACCAAGGAAAGTGCGCCAGCAGGTAAAGGTACTGTTCGTGTCATTAAGAAAAAGAAGCCTGAAGTTAAAACCGCGCAGATGATTGAGACAGCTATCGCGGACGCGGAAAAGAAGCTCAGCGATATCTCTCAGCAGATGGGTTTGCCGGAAGTAGCTCGTAATCCGGAACAATTAATCAAACTCGATCACGATTACCGGCAAACCGAAACGCAGCTCAAGACTTTATACGAGGAATGGGAAAACGCGGCGACCCTTAATGCTCAATGACGACTAGCGGCTGTTTTCGGGAGGTCAAGAAACGGGCCTTGCTTCTAATAGATACGATCCACGAAATCACACGAAGCATCACGAAAGTTAGTGCCATTTAGTGTTGTTTCGTGGATCGTTTTTGATGTCGGTAATCAGCAATTGAGATACGGCGATATTAAAGGTGATACGTCAAAATGGGTACTGATGCATGTTTCTGCAATAACACTCAAGCGTAAGGGGACCGTTTCTATAGGATTGCTCGGTGCCGCCACTTACCCGGTCGCTATTGCTCCTAGGTTCCGAGATTGATCGGCATTTCCCGACCAGCGCAAACTGCACCGATACCGCAAAATGGCTTGGCTTGACACTTCTGCGAACC
>DASSCG010000496.1:0-7565 GCA_035697925.1 Pyrinomonadaceae bacterium | reverse complement strand
ATCTTTGCGCTCTCAATTATCAATTGCGATCAGCCTGACACGATTATTGCCGTACGGCAGGGTCCACCTGTGGTAATTGGGCTGGGAGACCGTGAATACTTTGTCGCGTCCGACATTCCCCCGATTCTGCAACACACACGAGACGTTTTCTTTCTGGGGGATGGTGAGATCGCAATTCTCACGAAAGACGCTGTGCGAGTCATCGACTTTGAAGGCAACTCTGTTCAGCCCGTAATTCAGAGGATCACATGGGATCCCATCATGGCTGAAAAGGGTGGTTTTAAGCATTTCATGCTGAAGGAGATCTATGAACAACCTCGCGCTGTACGCGACACGGTTCAGGGTCGAATCTCCCTGGATTCCGGGCGGGTCTTTCTCGACGAAATGCAAAATATTACCGAAGCCGATTTCCAGCGTTTCAACTCAATCAAGATCGCAGCGTGTGGGACATCATGGCATGCGGGGCTGGCCGGCAAGTACATGATCGAACAACTGGCACGCATTCCAGTTGATGTTGATTATGCTTCAGAGTTCCGTTACCGCGATCCCGTGATGGATGAAAACACATTGTTGCTGGTCATTTCGCAATCCGGCGAAACAGCTGACACCATCGCTGCTCTGAGGGAAGCGAAAGAACTGGGCGCAAAGGTTCTGGCGATATGTAACGTGCAGGGTTCTATGATCGTCAGAGAGGCTGACGGGACTATTCTCACGCACGCTGGTCCGGAAATCGGTGTTGCTTCCACGAAAGCATTCACCTCGCAAATGATTGCCTTGTACTTGCTGGGTCTTTACCTCGGCGAAATACGCGGTGCGCTTTCGCCGGACCAGGCACGGCATCACGCCCAGCAGTTGGCAGAATTGCCGGTAAAACTTGAGCACCTATTGAACGATGCCGACAACATGGAAGAACTTTCCAAGGAGTTCTTTCGCTCCACGGATTTTCTCTACCTCGGTCGCGGGATTAATTTTCCAGTGGCTCTTGAGGGCGCTCTTAAGTTAAAGGAGATTTCCTACATTCACGCTGAAGGCTATCCGGCCGGCGAGATGAAACACGGTCCGAATGCGCTCATAGACGAGCGGCTTCCCGTACTCTTCATCAACACGCGTGAGCAGGGAAACCGCGCCTCAGAGCTGCGCTACGAGAAAACGCATTCGAATATAGTGGAAGTAAAAGCCCGTGAAGGTATTGTGATTTCTGTACTCACCGAGGGTGACACAATGTCGGCATCTCAGTCTGATCATGTGATCGAGATTCCGGCTTCGAGTGACCTCCTGTCGCCAATTCTCTCGATCATACCCTTGCAGCTGCTGGCCTATCACATCGCCGTTCGGCGCGGGTGCGATGTGGATCAACCTCGCAACCTGGCCAAGTCAGTGACTGTGGAATGAAACTTTATGATTCGTAAATTGAAGTCTGGACAGTACCGACTTTATTCGCGGAAGAAGGATCCAAAGACCGGGAAGCGGAAAAACCTCGGAACGTTTGCGACTCGCGAACTGGCACAAAAACACGAACGGGCAGTTCAATTCTTTAAGAGGAAGTAACCAACCGCTTAGGCAATCACTCGTGCGGTCCAAATTATGTCGAACGAGGACCCACGGAGTGACGCCCTATAGTTTTTTGTCCCGACGTTCCTTCTCCTGCTTGAGTAAAGCATTCTTCCGTTCCAGTCCCCATCGATAACCACCAAGGCTTTGATCCTCGCGAATCACGCGATGACAAGGGACGACCAGCGCCACAGGGTTGGTGGCGCAGGCTCTGGCGACAGCCCGTACCGCCGACGGTTTTCCCATCATCTTGGCGACTTCGCCATACGATCTGGTTTCTCCGTAGGGAATAGCTCTCAGATTCTCCCAGACCTGCCATTGAAAAGCGGTGGCTTGAATGTCCAGAGGCAGTTGCAAATCGGGTTGCCGGCCTTCGAGATAACTCAGTAATTGGTCCACCTCCGCACTCATGCAGGAGTCGTCGCGATGTATCGCCGCGGAAGGATATTCGTTTGCTAAATCGGCAGACAGCTTTGCGTCGGAATCACCAAGCTTTACGGCGCACACACCGCGTTCGGTGGCAGCAACGAGCAGAAGGCCCAGTGGGCAAGGAACTATTGTGTATTTGATAAACGCGCCACGACCGCCGCGTCCGTATGTAGCAGGAGTCATGCCCAGCTCCGAGGAAGCGCGAGTGTATAGTCGGCTGCTCGAGCTAAATCCAGCGTCGTACATCGCTCCGGCAACCGATCCAGTTTCCCTAACCCGCAGCTTGAATTTTCCTATGCGGCAGGCATCCGCATATTGCCGGGGCGTGATTCCCATGACTTTCTTGAAGACTCTCTGTAGATGAAAGGCACTAATTCCCAGATGGTCCCCAAGGTTGTTAAGCGTGACTGCTGTTTCATCCTGAGCCTCAATGTAACGACACGCACGCTGAACCATTTTGATTTGAGGATCGAGCAAGACAGCCGACTTTGGATGACATCGGAGACAAGCGCGAAAGCCCGCCTTCTCGGCAGCCTCGGGCAAGTGGTAGAAGCTAACGCGATCGCGATTCGGACGGCGTGACGGGCAAGATGGCCGGCAATAAATCCTTGTCGAGCTCACGGCAAACACAAACGCTCCGTCAAACGCAGAGTTCTTCGTTACAACGGCTTGCCAAAGCTCATCCTGACTATTGTCATTCGGTAGCGGCTGATCCAACATTGCACTCATCCTAGCACCTCCATGCCGTCGCATTAAGTCAACTTGAACTGCGTGCATGTTAAGAAGAATCAAATACTCAATCTATCCGATTCTTGCGTTCAAATCCCTTTAAGCGCACTTTCCGGCTGAAGCTCGGTGTGAATGAGACGAGACTTTTGAGGAAAGGCGAAATGTTTGGTGTTATTTCGTGTGATTTCGTGGATCGTTCTTCCTTTTCCGCTCAGACACGAGCAGCTTATTTAAGGATGCGTACTTAAGGACAAAGAAGTTCATTGAATGCCGGCATCCGGTCGCTACCGCTCCCGGTTCCGGTATTTAAGTCGCGTCAACCAACCGAACTCTTCTGCCGTTTTGCTTAGGACACTGCCTCAATGGCCCACTTTGGCGAGGTTCACGTTCGTATGCTTTAATGAGCGTCGATTTAGACGTAAATTTGATGACTGATTTTCTATCTTCACTCAATCCCCAACAGCGCCTCGCGGTTGAACAAACAGAAGGCCCGCTCCTAATCCTTGCCGGTGCTGGGTCCGGCAAAACTCGTGTCATTGCCCATCGCATTGCCTACCTGATCGCGGAGAAAGGTGTGCGAACGTGGAATATCCTCGCCGTTACATTTACGAACAAGGCGGCTGAGGAAATGCGTTTACGCGTGCAAAGGCTTCTGGCTGGCCAGGACTTTGAGGGTAAGCCTTGGGTTTCTACCTTTCACAGCCTATGTGTTCGCATTCTGCGACAAGACATCGAGCAGTTGGATGAGGGTTACAGCAAGACCTTCACCATCTATGACCAGGATGATTCCCTTCGTCTTATAAAAAACTGCATAAAAGAGCTCGGATACGACGATAAGAAGCTCGCCCCCAGGGCGGTTCAGGGTGCTATCAGCGGCGCCAAGAATCGGGGCGAAGATGTCAGCGCATACGCCGCGCGGGCTGAATACGTGGACGAAAGAACCGCTTCAATAGCCCGCGTTTATAAGATGTACGAGGATCGGCTGCACGCGAACAACGCGCTCGACTTTGATGACTTGTTGATCAAAACGGTGAGACTGCTGAAAAAGGATTCGGAAGTACGCGAGAAATACAATAACAAGTTTCGCTACATCCTGGTCGACGAATACCAGGATACGAACTCACTGCAGTTTGCTTTGATTCGTTTAATAACTGAGAAGCAGCAGAACATCTGCGTGGTGGGTGACGAGGATCAGTCGATCTATAAGTGGCGCGGCGCAGACATCACGAACATTCTGAACTTCGAGAAACACTTCCCAAATGCAACCATCATTCGCCTTGAGCAGAACTACCGCTCGACCCAGACCATTCTCGACGTAGCAGGCGCGGTGGTAAAGCACAACATTGAACGCAAGGGGAAGACACTTTGGACGTCAAATCCGACCGGAGATCGCGTTCGTTATTACCAGGCTTTCGATGCAGAGACTGAAGCGCGCTTCGTAGCTTCACAAATTCTGGAGCATCGCCGGGAGCAGAACGATCTGCGGGCAGCGGTTCTTTACAGAACGAATTCTCAATCGCGTGTCTTTGAAGAAGCAATGCGTCGAGCTGGACTGGCCTACAACATAGTAGGCGGGTTCTCTTTCTACGAGCGAATGGAAGTCCGCGACATCATCGCTTACCTCAAGCTTGCGCTGAATCCTAATGACTCCATCGCACTGGCGCGAGTGATTAACAGCCCTCCAAGGGGAATTGGCAAACAGACTCTTGAAGAGATTGATCGGCGAGCCCGAGAGACTGCTCTGTCACCTTGGGAAACTATTTCTCTTGTGATTGAACAGCCGGGAAACTTGAGCCCACGCGCTGTCTCAGCACTTAGAAATTTTCGGAGGCTGGTTCTGCGCCTTGGAGAGATGACTCGCGGCGGATACTCGGTGGAAGACGCGGAGACAGGGGGACGGGGAGACACGGCGACACGGGGACACGGGGACACGGGGACGGGGGGACGCGGAGACTCGGAGACGCGGGGACGCGGCGCCACGGAGAAACTCCAAGATTTAAGCGATGACCTGGAGCAAGACGTCTCCCCGTCTCCGCGTCTCCCAATCTCCGCGTCTCCCGCTCCCCCCGTCTCCGTGTCCCTTTCCTCGTCTTCGCCAGTTTCGGATATGGTCAAGGCCGCCATTCTCGATACTGGCTATGAAAACGCGCTCAAGTCAGAGAACACTGACGAGGCTGAAGCTCGCCTTGAGAACCTCCAGGAGCTTGTCAACGCGGCTGTGGACTATGATGAGTTAGGCATCGAAGGACTCCGCGAATTCATTGACCATTCAGCACTAGTCTCTGACGCCGACCAGTACAAACGTGATGCTCCGGTTACACTGATGACTGCTCACTCAGCGAAGGGTCTCGAGTTCCCCTTAGTCTTTATAGTCGGCATGGAAGATGGGCTTTTACCGCACTCGCGTTCAGCAACTGACCCCGCGGAATTAGAAGAAGAACGTCGTTTGTGCTACGTCGCCATGACTCGGGCTGAGCGTTACCTTTACGTCACGCACGCCATCAAGCGCCGCGTATATGGCGAGGAGTTGGCTTCGGAACCTTCTCAATTTCTGAACGAGATGCCGCTTGAGTTGATGCAGGACTTGTCACCAGGGAAATCCTGGCTCTCATTCGCTCGTGGATCCTCGACGGTTGAGTACGAACAGGGCGAGTATCGTAAGGAACGAAAGAAGTTTACCGGCAAGACATATGACAGTGTCGACTCGATAGCTGAATTCTTCAAGCAACGAAACCAACAAATGGGCCGGCCGGCTTCTGAACCGCGACATGGGGCGACGCTAAAGCGCAGTCCGACTGTCAGTGCACGGTCTTCAGCGCCGGCACCTAGATCTCCCGGCGAGACGCAATCAACTGGAACAGAGTTCTTACCCGGCTCTTACGTACGACATGCTAAGTACGGCCGCGGCTTGGTTCTGCATCGTGAAGGCACCGGCGATTCACTCAAACTAACCGTTACTTTCCCGGGTTATGGACAGAAGAAACTTGTGCAGAAGTATGCGGGGCTCGAAAAGGCGTAGGCTTAATCACGAGGTTCCGTCCATCGTTTAAACACTTCCATTTTTCATTTGTCATTTCTCATTTCTCATTTGGCCATCGGTTTAAGACTAATTACGCAACTGATCCTCACGGAAAGACACTTTAGAATCCCATTTCTTTCCAATGACCAAATGAGAAATGAGAAATGACAAATGACAAATGACAAATGGAATTGATCCCTCAACGCAGGTTGTGAGCTTTTATTTTGGGCAACGATTAGGCGAGTTTCTCACGCCGTCTTTGAAGCGCCGCTTCGGCGGAGTTGGTCTGGCCACTAAGGTTGAGCAGCTTGACCGCGGCGCTGCAGATTTCGGATTCAGGGTGTTCCTCAATTGCCTGCAGCAAAGGCTGAATTTCGCCAGCCTTGGCCATCACAAAAAGAAGAGACAACGCTTTGTAAGTGTCCTCGCGACTCTGAGTGCGGAGATCTTGCAAGGCCTCCGCAGCAAGCCCTGACTCGGCGATGGCCACGCCAATATTTCGCACCCGCTCTACAGAACCTTCTTCGATAGCCATGGTGAACGATTCGACGGTGCGTTCAGGTGCGCTGTCACGTAGCGCTCGTGCGGCAGTATTTCTAACTTGCGGCAAGGGATCATCGAAACACCGCGCGATAACCGAAAAGGTTTCATTTGTTGGGTTACGCGCCAAGCTATGCAAAGCAACCATGCGCTTGCCCGGATCGGCGCTGCTTAAGTCATCCAAAAGCGATTCTTGCAAAGTTGAAGCGTTGCTGTCGGCGATCGGTGAGGAGCTTGGTTTAATAACGTAGTCGAACTCCTCGGTAAGAACTACCGGAACCTCATCAATACTCGAGTCTTGCAGTGGTCGAAGGTTGTGCTCGGGATTGTCGAACCATTCGGTTGCTTCATCCAAGTCCTGTGGCGGCTCAAGCAAAAATTCAATTTGCGACTCTGTTTTGGCAAGCGCCTCTTCTTCGAGCTTCAGCCGCTCTCTTTCACGATGGAGGCGGACCTCAGCTTCGGCGCGGCTACTAGCGATTTCCGCGAACCGTTGACGCTCTTCCTTTTCTTGTTTTCGTAGTGACTCGATCTCTTCTTTCAGATGTTTTTCTTGCTCCGCCCGCGCGTGCGCTTCGAGATCCAGATTGCGGCGAGTTTCTTCCAGCTTATCCAGTACGCGTTGGTCTTCCATAGTCCGCCGGCGTGCTTCGGCCTCAATCTTTTGAACCTTCTCAGCCGCCTGAAGATGAGTTTCTTCGGCACGGGCGCGCAAAGATTCGAACTGCACTATGCGTGACATCGCTTCTTTTTCCGCTGCCCGCAGGTGTTCGATTTCGGCATTCAGCTGAAGTTCTTTCTCGGCGCGTTGTTCGGCTTCTGCTTCCAAACCCGTACGCAGCGACTGAAGCTCAGCAATCCTCCGGTCTTGCTGTGACGCGCGCTCGCGAAATGCCTCTTCCAAACGTTGCTGTTCGGCCTCTGACTGCTGTCGAACATCTGCGAGTAAGCGTTGCTCGTTCTCCAGTTGTTGAGCGAGTTCCGTTTGCAGCTGAAGACGTTCTGTTTCAGCTGCCTGATAAGCTTTTTCAGCAGCATATAACCGTTCAGCCTCAGCGGACACGCGTTGACTTTCCGCTTCCAATTCTGACTGGCGGGCTGCAATCTCCTCCCTCGTTCGGTCGAGAGCTGTCACCTGCCGGCTGAGCTCCTCTTGTTCCTGAAGAGCCGTGGCCTGGGCTTCACGCAGACGTTCGATTTCAGAATCACGAGCAGCAACAGCCTGGAGAAGCTCTTGTTTTTGCGCCTCAATCCGCTGGACTTGATTTTCAGCCTCGAATCGCTGAGCTTCAACCTC
>DASSCG010000495.1:0-3849 GCA_035697925.1 Pyrinomonadaceae bacterium | reverse complement strand
CGGCCGAGAGCGCGGCGGCCACTCGCTCCAATTCTGCTTCATCCTCACAAGCCATGGCCAGATGATCCAGTCCCACTCTCAAGGGGTTGAACTTATCGTCCGGAGGAGTGCCTGGTTCGTTGCCGCGAACAACAAGTACTGAGGTGCCAACACGAAAGATGACCAGGATGGGTAGTTCCATGACTATTGGAAAGCCTAGGGTCTCAGAATAAAAACGCTTTGAGCGCTCCAGGTTTCCGGAACGTAAGGTGACGTGGTGAAAACCAGGTGTTCTGATATTGATTGGCATGCGTTCCTCGATTTCCTTCACGCTAACGCAAATGCGACGGCGCGCTCCAGTGTCATTGCGGATCCGTTTTTGTAGGAGGAGGCGACGAGTCTGTCTGATAGTCCGCTGCGAGACAGCTCTTTATTCCTTTCATATCGCTCCTGTTCAGTCGGAGAGAGTTTGATCTCAAGGGACGCGCGGAGTGTGTCGCTGGCGCCAATGATTTGCGAAGCTCGCTCCATTTTAGCTTGCGCCACGGCAACGCCCGCGAGGCTCGTCAAACACTCGACTATTCCGTGCTTATCGCCGATCTCATTTCTGAGAATTAAACTCTCTCTCAGGAGTGATTCCGCCGAACGGTTGTCGCCCTGGTCAAGGGTGATATTTGCCAGGCTGCACAGGGCAAGGGCGGCGCCGTATCTATCGCCAATCTCTCGAAAAATATTTAGACTCTCGGAGACCAGCGCGGCAGCTCGCTGATGCTCGCCTTGTTGGTTTGTTACGTTACCCAAAATGCGGAGCCCGACTGCGAGACTATATTTCGCGCCTATCTCACGGCAGGTTTGGACGCTTTCCTCCAACAAGGTCTTCGCCTGCCGATCGTGGCCCTGATCCTGGACCACGTCGGCCAGTATGTTCGACGAAAAGGCAAACAGTTGTTTGTCACCCAGATGTTTGAAGAGTGCTCTTGCCTCTTCCAACAGATTCGCGGCCTGCTCATAGTCGCCTAGCTTATGAATGGCCCACCCGAGGTTCGCTTGGGCAAAAGCAATCCCACGCTTGTCTCCAAGTTCCCGCCTCAAACTAAGGCTCTCTTCATGAAAGCAACGGGCTGTGGCATAGTCACCCTCGTGGTGAGCGACGAAACCAAGGTTATTAAGCGAGTGGGCGATTCCTTGCTTGTTGCCCAACTTTCGGTTCAGCACTAAACCTTCTTGTGAGAGCGCTCGCGCTGCCGGATAGTCACTTTGCCGCCAGGCAATCCATCCCAGACTGGTGAGCGAAGCAGCGATCCTCTCCTTGTTTCCGATCTCCTGCCAAATCGCCAAGCTTTCGTCGAAAAGAGAGCGTGCCGCCGTATAGTCTCCTTGATTCTGGGCCAGAGTCGCCGCACTGGTGAGCAATTTCGCCCGCGTCTCTGGGCGTGCATCAGGGCCCGTCAACGCCAGGAACTCTGCTAATCGCTCACGGCCCTCGCTGAGATAACTGTGCATAAGCCAGAAGCGCCCAAGCGCCCCGGCGATCCGCGACCCGACCTCGACTTCTTCGTTCTCCCTGGCCCAAAGCAGAGCTGCCCGCAGGTTGCCATGCTCCGTCTCCAGTCTATCCAGCCAGATTCCCTGGTTCGCGCCTGATAACTCGGGCTCGACCCGCTCTATCAGCTCCAGAAAGAAGTTGGCGTGCTGGCGCCGCACCGTGCTCGTCTCCTCGCTAGCTTCCAGTTGCTCGAAGGCATACTCTCTAATCGTTTCCAAAATCATGAAGCGAGGTTCGCCATCAGGCTGCTCGGTTTGACGCAGCAGGCTTTTATTCGTCAAAGCTGCTACGCTCTGCAGAATATCGATCCTGTTCTCGGCTGCGATGTTGCACACCACCTCTGCCGCCTCCAGAGTAAAACCACCAACAAACACAGCCAGTCGTCGAAACAACTTTTTTTCGGGTTCATCTAATAAGTCGTAGCTCCACGCAATAGTGCTCCGCATCGTCTGCTGGCGAGCAGGTAAGTCGCATGCTCCACCTATCAGCAGCTTGAGCCGATTATCCAGCCTCGCCAACATTGCTCGCGGGGGCAAGACTTTCACCTGTGCAGCGGCCAACTCGATTGCCAGTGGAAGACCGTCGAGCCGAGTGCAAATCTCCGCGACGATCTGTGCAGTTTCAATCTTGATCTCAAGATCGGGTTTTACGGCACGCGCTCGCTGGGTGAAGAGTACTATGGATGCGTATTCTAATAAGGCTTCGACGGACTGGGAACTTGCCGTGTCGGGCACACCCAGCGGTTGCACTGGAAATTCATATTCACCGTGGAGATGTAATAACGCACGACTTGTCACCAGAACTTTCAACTGATGGCAAGTTGCAAGCAATTCGGTCACCAGCGGCGCGGCTGTGAGTAGTTGTTCGAAATTGTCGAGCAACAGCAGCACCTCCTTGTCGCGCAGATGCCGCTTTAGCGCTCCTACAAGATTTTCGCTGGCTTCTGTAATGCCAAGCGTCTGAGCAATGGCGGAGACCACTAAAACAGGATCACTAACAGGGGCAAGGTCGACGAAGAACACACCGTGTGCGAAATGGCGAAGCAGACCTGCTGCTACTTCCAGCGCGAGGCGTGTTTTGCCAGTGCCACCAGAACCTGTGAGCGTCAACAAGCGCAAATGAGTTTGCCGCAGAAGTCTCTCTATCTCAGCCAGTTCTTCGTTGCGTCCAATGAGAGATGTAAGTTGACTTGGTAGATTGTTGGGATAGCTCTCAGTAGTTTTTTGCGCCAGGGTTGCGGTTACAACAGTGGAGTCTGATTCCTCTTCTTCAGTGGCGACTCGTGCTCTACGCTTTTCCCATATCAGTTCCGTACCTTCATCCCTCATTACCTTCCTTACGCTGGCGACGAAGCTGTAGCCGCACCCGGGCACAGTAACGACGTAGCTATGATCTTGTGGGCCTTCGCCGAGGGCTTTGCGCAGGGCGGAGATATTGCGTGTGAGGTTGTTCTCCTCTACCACTGTGTCGGGCCACACCGCGCGCATCAATTCGTCTTTTTCGATGACTTGCCCGCCATGGCGGAGGAGAACGAGAAGGATGTCTAACGCTTTTGGAGTAAGGGGCTGCGGCGTCCCATCACGTAGCAGGAGGCGTTTCTTGGGGTCCACTCGGAACGGACCAAAGTCGTAAAAGTGCTCTTTCTCGCCTTCCACCAGCGCTTTCATGTTTTTTCAGGAATTTTCCGTGGTCTTCAATGACTCGCGGGCCGCCCGGGAGATAGCGTGTGCCGCGCGATTGGGAAACGGGGCCTGTCGGCGCGAGGTTAACAGAGCTTCGGCGGCAGTTCCCATTCTAGAACTGGACGGTGGGCATGGCAATAAGGATCGTGATTTCTGCCGTTCAATAACGAGCGAAGAAAGAAAGAAGGAGATTGAGATGTCACTCAAAGGTAAGTATGCACTGATCACCGGAAGCTCACGCGGCATTGGCCGTGGCATTGCACTCAAGCTCGCGGACCTGGGAGTAAGTGTAGCCATCAACTACTTCCAGAATGTGTCGGCCGCTAACGACACTCTAGCGCGTGTGCGCGAGCGTGGCTCTGACGGGTTCACTGTGCAGGCCGATGTCTCGCGACCCGACGAGATCAGCCGCATGTTTGAAACGGTCGGTGAGCACTTTGGCAAGCTCGACATCTTCGTGAGCAACGCACGCACAACACTACCAACGTTTTATCAGAAGCCGCTGGACCTCACCGTAGACCAGTGGGACACCGCGATGGATTCGCAGGCCAAAGCCTTTCTGATCGGCGCGCAACAGTCAGCTCGCCTGATGAATGATGGTGGTCGAATCATCACAATCACTCACTCGCCCGGCGGCCGCAC
>DASSCG010000494.1:0-7091 GCA_035697925.1 Pyrinomonadaceae bacterium | reverse complement strand
GGCCTAAGAGGAAAACGAAGATTGCAAGACCGATACCTGCGACCGTTCCAAGTGCAATTCCACCAAGGCGTGCCCCGACTACGATGCAGGCCAGGAGAATAAGCAACTCGATCCAGATCATCATCAACTCCTACTCGCAGCAAGCGTCTCAGTAGGTGTTGAAAAATTGCTGAAGGTCAGATTTGGGCCGCTGCTTTAATAATGCTAGCGCTAAGAGAATTCGCGACTTTTGTGGGTTGAGTTCATCTGAGGCGATGAATCCGAGTTCATCATCATTCACTTCAACATTTCGCCCCACTGAACCCGTTGCCACGCGAGTACTCCTTACAACTACAACGCCTTTCTTTGCAGCGTTAGCGGCGGCGGCCAGCGAAGCTTTATTCATGTTTCCATTCCCCACACCCGCGATGATGATCCCTTTCGCGCCGTTAGCCACTGATGCGTCAATTAGGTCCGGTGGCATGTCGGCGCAAGCGTAAACGATGTCGACTCGCGGAAGCTTCGTAACGCCGTCAACGCTAAATTCACTTGCTGTCGTGTGTTTCCATTCAGGCGTGTTATAGAAATCATTTTTGCCGTAGTTGGCGACCCCAACTACTCCACGAACTGGCGACATAAACGTCTGAATAGCAGTGGTACTCGTCTTTGTTAACGAATGCGCCGCATGAATCCAATCATTCATAACTACCAGAACGCCGCGGCCCTTGGCCTTAGGATCGACGGCGACTCCAACCGCGTTGTACAGGTTGAGAGGTCCATCCGCACTCACCGCTGTTGACGGTCGCATCGACCCAACCATGACGACAGGTTTATTACCTTTCACAACCAGGTTGAGAAAGAACGCAGTCTCTTCCATCGTGTCTGTGCCGTGCGTTACGACTATTCCGTCCACGTCATTCATGGCCATGAGCTCATTTATGCGCTTTGCTAACTTCAGCATGATCTCAAAGGACATGTCCTGCGACCCGACGTTGGATATCTGTTCACCTTTAATGTTGGCCATCTCCTGGATACCGGGGACTGCCGCAACCATCGCGTCGATAGTTACCGCGCCAGAGGTGTAGGCCGCCTGAGTGCCCGACGCTGCGGCACCAGCAATGGTTCCACCCGTCGCAAGTATGACCACACCTGGTTTCTTCGCTTGAGCGGCAGCGTACTGCGCTGCGAAAGTCAATAACAACGTTACCAGGAGAATTCTGTAATGGTGTTTCACCGAGAGCCTCCTTTATTTTTGTGAAGTATTCTGAGATTGACAGTCGAGCGTCGCTTGTCAGTATGCCTTGAGACCTGCGGACAAAAACTGTCCGCACACGCGCTCAATAAGTTCGGTTGTTGGCGGCTGTACACTATTCAGCTTGTAATCAAGCTTAAGCCGCTCCCATTTGAATCTTCCCATCTGGTGGAAGGGCAACACGTCTACTCGTTCAACATTGCCCAAGCCAGCAGCGAACTCAGCAAGTTGTGCGATGTCAGTTTCGTCATCGGTTAGGCCCGGTACCAATACGTAGCGTATCCAGATTGGCTTTTTGAGCTCGGCGAGTCGAATAGCGAAGTCGAGCGTTGGCTTCACCTCTTTTCCCGTTAGATTTCGATGGCGTTCAGGATCCCAGGCTTTCAGATCTAGTAACACCAGATCGATGCTTTTCAATTCGTCATCAGTGAGGCGTTCGCCAAGATGTCCATTTGTATCCAGTGCAGTATGGACGCCCATTTCTTTTACAGCCGAGAAAAGCCTGACCGCAAAGCGATCCTGCATCAACGGCTCTCCGCCACTCAGCGTGAAACCACCCGACATAGCTCTCAGTCCATATTGGTACTTGCGTAACTCAGCGATGGCTCGATCGACCGGAACCGGCATTCCATTCATCATGTTCCACGTATCCGGATTGTGGCAGTACAGACAGCGCCAGTGACATCCCGCTGTCCATCCAACCACTCGAACACCTGGTCCATCCACAGTTGACCCGGTAGTGAAAGAATGCAGAAACCCCATGTCTCCCGTTCGCAGTGCCGCCTTAACCGCAGACTCAGAGATTCCCGTCGCGAGATCTACGCGAAGTTCAAAAGGACTCTTCGCCTCGAGCGAAACCTCTGCCGCTACTTTTGATCCATCCATGGTTTGTCATGCTCCATGAAATGTGCGGTTAATAACGTCTAACTGTTGGTCACGCGTCAATCTCACGAAGTTCACCGCGTAGCCCGACACACGAATGGTTAGGCTCGGATACTTGTCGGGATGATCCATTGCGTCCAACAAAGTCTCGCGGTTAAGAACGTTTACGTTCATGTGGTAACCAGTGGCACCAAAAAATGCATCCAGCATGGCGCGAAGGTTGATGATCCGATCTTCGCTGACGCGGCCAAGCCCCACGGGTACCAGTGTTGTAGTCAGAGAGATTCCATCCGCAGCGTCGCGGTAGGGAATCTTAGCGACCGATGCTGCCGATGCATGGACTCCGCGCGTGTCGCGCCCATGCATGGGATTGGCGCCTGGAGCAAACGGCTCTCCCTTTCGCCGGCCATCGGGAGTGTTTCCTGTGTTCTTCCCGTAAACGACATTCGAGGTGATTGTCAGAATTGACTGCGTGTGCAGGGCATTCCGATAAGTTGGGTGCTTCCTCAACTTGGTCATAAAGGTGGACACGAGCCACGAAGCTAGTTGATCTACTCGATTATCGTTGTTCCCAAACAGAGGAAACACCCCTTCAGTTTGGTAGTCGGTCACCAGTCCAGTTTCATCACGTACGACCTTTACCTTGGCTTGGCGGATTGCAGATAAACTATCAGCCACCACAGATAAGCCGGCCACACCAAAAGCCATCGTTCGGAGTGGGGAGTAATCATGAAGCGCCATTTCCAATCGCTCGTATGCGTACTTGTCGTGCATGTAATGAATGACGTTCATGGCGTTAACATAGACTTCGGCAAGCCAATCCATCATCTTTTCGAACTTGCCGATTACGTCGTCGAAGTCCAGGTAATCACCCTGGACAGCTGGATATGCAGGACCAACCTGTTGACCGTTAACTTCGTCTCTCCCGCCGTTGATTGCATACAGCAGGCACTTTGCCAAATTCGCGCGGGCACCAAAGAACTGCATCTGTTTGCCAACGAGCATAGGCGAGACACAGCACGCGATAGCTCCATCATCACCCCACGCTTGTCGCATGATCTGATCGCTCTCGAACTGAATCGAGCTGGTATCTATTGCAGCTTTTGAAGCAAAACTGCGGAAACCATCAGGCAAGCGCGGCGAATACCAGATCGTTAGATTCGGTTCGGGCGCTGGGCCGAGGTTGTAAAGGGTCTGCAAGAATCTGAAGCTCGTTTTGGTAACGAGGGGTCGCCCGTCATCGCCCATACCAGCAATCGACTCAGTTACCCAGGTGGGATCGCCTGCGAAGAGATCGTCGTACTCGGGTGTGCGTAAAAAACGAACGATACGTAGCTTGATAACAAAGTCGTCGATAATTTCCTGAGCCTGCTCTTCTGTAATTAGCCCCGCCTTCAAATCGCGGTGAAAGTAGACGTCCAGGAACGTTGACGTCCGGCCAAGTGACATCGCCGCACCGTTTTGCTCTTTCACTGCACCCAGGTAAGCAAAGTAGAGCCACTGGACCGCCTCTCGAGCGGTTGTAGCCGGCTTTGAAATGTCAAAACCGTAACTTTGCGCCATCTGCTGCAATTCTTGTAGTGCACGAATCTGTTCGCTCAACTCTTCACGATCACGAATGATTTCTTCCGTTGAGGCTTCAGAATCAATACTGAGCTTTTCTTTTTGCTTGTGTTCGATGAGGCGGTCTACGCCGTACAGTGCGACGCGCCGGTAATCACCAATGATGCGTCCACGACCATATGCGTCAGGTAGCCCGGTAAGAATATGTGAACTGCGACAACGGCGAATGTCCGCGGTATAAGCATCGAAAACAGCATCGTTATGTGTTTTACGGTATTTAGTAAATGTCTCCACAACGTTCGGGTCGGGCTCATGTCCGTATGTCTTCAGCGCATTCAAAATCATGCGAAATCCGCCATTTGGCATAATGGCTCGTTTGAGCGGTGCTTCCGTTTGCAACCCAACTATTATTTCGTTGTCGCGATCGATGTATCCCGGTTCGTGCGCAGTAATGGAGGCCGGAATCTGTGAAATATCTAAAACGCCTTTTCGTCGCTCTTCCTTAAATAGTTCATTCAATTGCGCCCAAAGTTTCTTGGTGCGCTCAGTCGCGGGAGCAAGAAACGAATCATCACCTTCATACGGCTGATAGTTTTGTTGAATGAAGTCACGGACATTGATGTCGCTTTGCCATAAACCCACGTTGAAGCCTTTCCACCCCAGGTCCACTTCTTTGCCCGCAGCCTCTTGAGCCGTACTTGCCATAAAAATTTCTCCTTGCATTTATGCGGCGGCTTTAGCCAATCCCAGTAAAGCGCCAGTATGTCGCGCGATCATCAGCTCTTCGTTTGTCGGAATTACCCACACTGGCACCTTGCTCGTGGCAGAGGAAATCTTTGGACCACCGTTAGCATTGGCGGTCTCATCCAGTTCGGTGCCCAGCCACGCCGATGCCTCACAGATCCGCTGTCGTATCTCTGGTGAGTTCTCCCCAATCCCGGCCGTAAAGATTAGACCGTCGATTCCTCCCAGCACAGCCGCAAGGCCACCGATCTCCCTGGTCGCGCGATAAACAAAATAGTCCACGGCCAGGCGAGCTTCAGGTTCATTTCGACCAAGCAAATCACGCATGTCGTTGCTGATACCTGATATGCCCAACAGTCCGGATTTCTTGTAAAGCAGTGTTTCAACTTCTTTGGAAGAGAGATTCAGAGTCTGAAAGAGGTGCAGTACAACTCCCGGATCGAGTGCGCCGGGCCTGGTACCCATACACAAACCATCGAGCGCGGTGAACCCCAGAGTGCTGTCGACACTCTTGCGATCTTTTAGCGCGCATAGACTTGCTCCACTGCCAAGATGTGCGACGATCACGCGTCCATTCGCGATCTCGGGAGCAACCTCAGGTAAGACAGACGAAATGTATTCGTACGACAGTCCATGAAAACCATATCTCTGTAAACCCAATTGCCGAAGGTCAGCCGGTAGAGGAATGAGCTGTGACACGGCCGCCTGCCCACGATGAAAACTTGTATCGAAACAAGCGACTTGCGGCACGTCTGGCAGTCTTTCGATAGCGGCTTCGATGGCCGCGAGATTATAAGGTTGATGAAGTGGTGCGAGCGAAATCAGCGAGCGCAATTCCCTAAGAACTTCCGCGTCAACAACAGTCGGTTTTGTAAAACGTGTGCCACCATGTACTACGCGATGACCGACACCTAGAACGCGTGATCCACCATAATTCGAGCGTAGCCAGTCGGCGAGTGCGCTCACGGCATCTCGTCCATCGTTAATTGCATTTAGCTGTTGGTTTGCAAGACTTCCACCGTGGGCATTCTTGACAGATAAACGCGGTGAGGTTGGGATGCCTTCGATCTGGCCGCGCGCTTCAAGGCGCCAGCCCTCGCCTGCAGGACGCTGGAAGACACAAAACTTCAAACTGGATGAACCGGCATTCAATACAAGTGCGTAGTCGTCCATTTTCTAAACCTTCTTTCGCCGTGCATGAGCTACAAGCATTGCAACCGCACAACTTGCAATTCGTGAGCGCACGCTGTCGGCTCGACTGGTCAGAATCACAGGCACGCGCGCTCCGAGAACCATGCCCGCACTGTCGGCGTTCGCAAGGAAACTTAACTGCTTGGCCAGGATGTTGCCGGCTTCGAGATCTGGGGCCAGCAGGATATCCGGATCGCCAGCAACCTCAGATTTTATTCCCTTGGTCTGGGCGGCCTGTTTGCTGATCGCGTTGTCAAATGCGAGCGGGCCATCGAGGATTCCACCTTTTATCTGTCCGCGTTCCGCCATTTTGCAGAGAGCTGCAGCATCAAGATTCGCTGACATTTTTGAATTGACGGTTTCAACCGCAGCCATGATCGCCAACTTCGGTTTTTCAAGTCCCAGCGAGATCGCCAGGTCGATTGCGTTCTGGCAAATGTCAACTTTGTCTTCCAGTGTTGGAGCGATATTGATCGCAGCGTCGGTGACAATCAAAACTTTGTGATAGGTAGGAACATCCATGATGAAGACGTGGCTGATGCGGCGCCCTGTTCGCAGGCCTCCGTCGCGAGAGACGATGGCCGACAACAGTTCGTCAGTATGCAGACTTCCCTTCATCAGTACTTCCGCACGGCCCTCACGAACGAGAGCTACTGCTTTAACCGCAGACGCTGCGCTGTGAGGCGTATCAACTACTTCCAGATCACCGAGATCAATTCCGGCGGCCTTTGCGGTCTCTTCAATCTTCTTACTTGGGCCAACCAGGATGGGAGTTATGAGTCCAGCCTGCGCCGCCTCGACGGCGCCGGATAACGCTGTCTCTTCGCATGGGTGGGCGACTGCTGTAGGCACGGGAGCCAAACCCTTGCAACGCTCCAAAAGCCTTTCGTATTTTCCGGTGCCGATTGCCTGACTCATCTTTAACTCCGATCTATTAGGTCTCTTGCCGTTGCCGCACCGCGGGGCCGGTCTCACGCAACAGAAACGAGAGAATGATTGCGATGATCACGCCATATAAGAGCGGTGTGAACGTCGCCTGGTAATGCTCAAGCTCCCTTTCGGCGGAGCCACTGGATACGTTTTGAAGAATCCAGCCGAAGACTGGTCCAAGCAGCGCGCTAAAAGTGAAGTTCAAAAAGTTCACTACGCCGGTGGCAGTGCCACCGAACTCCGGCGGATTAGCTTCCTTGATAACGGTGTAGGGCAACATTGCTGCGCCGGATGCAATACCAGCGATGAGTCCCAGTACGTACGGCGGGAAAATGCCAGGGATCCCGTAAAGAATCCACGCAAGGCAGGCCAACAAAACTATTGCGGCAGATATGATCACGGGTTTACGTCGCCCGAGTCGATCCGAGATGAAACCGAGTAAGGGACAGCCGATAATCCAACCGAAAGGAACTGTTGAAGAACGCAATACCGCAGACGCATAGTCGACACCGTGAGCTTCTTGTAGAAAGCGTACTCCCCAGATCATGTC
>DASSCG010000493.1:0-6026 GCA_035697925.1 Pyrinomonadaceae bacterium | reverse complement strand
CTACGTACAAAGCACTAACTACAAAGCACAAAGTACAAAGCACTAAGCCTCATTTCCCCTGAAATTCCTTTCTTATAAGCCTCACAAGATCATTAATTTGTTCGGGGGTCAGTTTGTCCTTGAAAGCCGGCATTTCGTCATCACCTTCGGAGATCTGTTTCACAAATTTCTCATCGGTGTGGTTCAGTGCATGTCCCTCTCTTAGGTTAGGCACCTTCAGTTTTCGGCCCTTGATTTCGACGCGGCCGCCGAATCCTTTCTCACCATGGCATTCCTGGCAATTCTGCTGAAAGATGAGATACGCCGCTGCCAGATTGTCACCGGTTCCGGGCGTAGCGGTGGCAAGTGTTGCTGCCGGAGAGGCTGTTGTCGGCGTCTGATTGGTTGTTGTGGTATCTGAAGTGTTACAGGCAGCGATCAACGAGCCGACGGCTAACATGGTTGCTGCTAAAGCGATAGCCACAAACTTGGCAGAGTTCATCCTCTGATCTCCATCCCAACGACTTATGTTTTGGTTGAAAAAGCCCGCGCAGTATAGCATCCGCGCTAATCACGGGCGAACTCCCCTCAATTCTGGTGAGTTGCAAACAAACAAGATCGGGGGCAGAATAACTCAGCGCCTGGGAACTCTCATCGATCGCAAAAAAATAACATCCCAAATTCAGCCGCTGCAGAGGTGGAATACACATGAGTAGCGAGAACGAGTCTGGCAACGCAATACGAGGTTCGCTCCGGCTAGCCCCGAACTGCATTGAGTTAAATGAGCAGAAAGCGAAACTACCCAGGCAGTTTGTCAATTTCACTTTCTACCGGGCACGGCCAGAATGGCGACTACTGCCGGCAGACGATAAACAGCGTTGCATCACTGAGTTTGTGAAAACAGTCGAGGACTCGCGGCGTCAGCTCTTGATCCATTCCTATTCGACTGTCGGGTTGCGCACTAATGTGGATTTCATGATCTGGAGAATTGGCTACGAACTGGAACCACTCCAGGAAATGACATCGCGTCTGAACGCGACTGAGATGGCCAAGTACATCGAACCCGTGCAGTCATTCCTCTCCATGACCAAAAGATCGATGTACATCGATCGCGACAATCCTGAGCATGTCGAAGATCGACTTCATATCATCCCGGGTAAATCCGACTATTTGTTTGTCTATCCCTTTGTGAAGACTCGCGAGTGGTATTCGCGCTCGGCTGACCAGCGTCAGGAAATGATGGACGAGCATATTCGAATCGGAACTAAATACCGCTCGGTGAAGCTACACACCACCTATTCGTTCGGACTGGACGACCAGGAATTTGTGGTCGCGTTTGAAACCGATCACCCTGCCGACTTTCTGGATCTGGTGCAGGAATTGAGAGAGACGAAAGCCAGCTCGTACACACTGCGCGACACGCCGATGTTCACCTGCCGTCAGCGTACCTTGTCCGAGTGTTTGGCAGCCCTGGGATAGGTGGCGGCGCTAAAGCGGGGACGGGGAGACACGGGGACGCGGAGACACGGGGACGCGATGCCGAAATATAAGTTACTCGCAGGTCTAGAGTAAGTGACCCATCATCAAACACCAGGAGAACCTCACGCTCATGGAAAACATACGAAGCTACAAAGAGTTGCGTGTCTATCAGGCTGCCATAGATGCGGCAATGAAGATCTTTGAACTGTCAAAAAGATTCCCACCTGAAGAACGATATTCTTTAACGGATCAAATGCGACGAGCCTCTCGCTCAGTTTGCTCTAATCTCGGCGAAGGGTGGCGGAAGCGACGCTACCCTGCGCATTTCGTTAGCAAGTTGAGTGACTCAGAAGGTGAAGCTGAGGAGACTCGGGTTTGGGTGGAATTCGCTTGGCGATGCCATTACATCACGGCTGAGGAAGCGAGTGATCTCGACTCCGCTTACGATGGTATTTTGGCGCAACTCGTAAACATGATATTCAATCACCAGGACTGGATTCTTCGCCCTTCTAAACTAAAGCGAGGTTAATTTATTCGAGTGCGCCAATTTAGTAGAAGTCCGCGGCGGATGTTGTATGGATTCGTCGTAGTCGTATTATCCTACTTGTTGGCGACCATAAACGGATCCACGGATCCCCGTGTCGCCGCGTCGCCGGATCACTTGATTCCCGCGTCCCGGGATTCCGGCGTCGCCGTGTCCCCGCGTCGCCGTGTCTCCGCGTCCCCGGATCCCCGCTTCCCCGCGTCGCCGCCTCCCCGCGTTACCGCCTCCCCGCGTCCTGAGTACCTCTGGTACGAAGCTGAGAACATGCGAGGGATCGCGGTTGACCGTCGTGGGGAGCCGATACTCAATCCTTCCTGGCGAAACTATCCCAAAGCCCAGGCCCCTGGCTGGGGGATAAATGGACCAGGGGTCTCAGCTGAATGGTCTCAAGGCGGAGAAAGCGAATGGAATTCCGTAGCCGCGAGTGCCGACGAGACTCGTGCCTCTATCTATCAGAACATTTACGTCCCTCGTGCTGGCGACTATAAAGTCTGGGTTCGTTATGCCGATTGGTCCGGCAGCAATGAGAGGTTTTCTGTTCGAATTGTTCAAAACGAGCGAGAGGTCTTTAAGCATGAATTTGGAATCGCCGATCTAGTCGACCCTCACGACGAAATCAGTATGTACTGGGGCTGGGCTTTTACCTGGGATGGCGCTCCCGTGAAACTTGAAAAGGGCCCTACCCGCATCTCTATTGACATAGAGCAAGCCGCCGGCGCACGCCGACATGTTGATGCCGTCCTCATCACCAACGACTTATCATACTTGCCAGAGGGGCGCCGCAAACCGGACTTTGCCGGCATGCGCTATCTCGAACACTGGTCCACATCGCGCGCACCGCTGAAGTCTCTTTTATCAGGCAGCACCAAAACCTCAGGCGTCGAAGCCTGGCAGCGTCCACGGATTGCTGGCCGCGACTTCCTAATGCCCTGGAACATTAGCAAAGACTTTTGGGCACTTTATGACAAGCCAGCTGCAGAACGTCCTGTCTACCCATTCAATGCTGAACCTATCGATGAGTTTGTCAAGAAGTACAAAGGACAGCGCGAGGTCCCAATTTTCGACTCGAAGCTCGTCGTCCCGGTGATCTACATCCCAAACATGCCGGAGTATTTCAAAGAGGGTAGTCCCTTTCTTCGCTTTGTGCGCGAAAGCAAAGACCCAATTGCAATCCTGATCAATTACGGGGCAGCACAATTTCCTGAAGGCGAGGCAAAGCACGCCTGGGAACTGCTCAATGGCGAATTCAAAGACCAATTTCTCGGTTGGATTTCGGGAGAGAGCGTTGGATACGTTTGGGAGACGGCGGCAAAGGATCTGAAAATCTCGCCTTCAATGTCCAGAAAGGAACTGCTTGAAGCCTATCGAGTCTTTTACACGAATGCGCTCGACAAAAAGTGGGGTTCGATTTTTCAGACGCACACCGGCGCTATGTGGGAGAAGTTAATACCGGCTCAATCAACCTCCAGCACATCCTTCGCGCACGCTCTGGCTTCGTGGGGAGTGCGCCTGTTGGGAATTGAAACTGCGGCCGTACAGCCGATGTTTGGAATGCGCATCGCGTTTACTCGGGGAGCGGCGCGACAATATGGCGGCGCCTTTCTTTATTATCATGCACCAAACTTCGGCGATACTGCCACGAGCTTCACCCACGTGCAGAACTTTGCTGGCCCAAACAATTTCTTCCACACCCGCTACGGAGCGACGATGGGACCATCGCTCTCGTGGTATCGCAAAAGCTATTACCTCTATTACATGGCTGGGGCTTCCGCAATCTATTTGGAGCAGGGCTTTGATCAGTTTTTTAAACCTGGTCCAGGCGATCATGCTTTTCAGCTGAATCCTCTAGGGCGCATTACAGATGAATTCATGCGCTTTGCAGAGAAACATCCAGACCGCGGTACGCCTCACACACCGGTGGCGTTCCTGCTCGACCCCGCCCACGGGTTTGAGATGACTGACTATCCGCAGTGGCCATTTGGAGTTTCACAAATCAGCCGCAGCGATCGAGCGCTGCGGGAACTCTTTGGTGTTGCGTATTACCCCGGTCTCGTAGTTGAAGGTGAACCTGCCACTGCGGATCGACAAGTGTTTGTAAACGGGGTGTTTGGAGATATTTTCGACGTGCTTGTCGCTTCAAACGCGCCTCTGTCTCTGTCTTACCGTGCCATTGTCGTCGGTGGCGACATCAAATGGACTCCGGAATGGACTGCTAAACTTTCAGACTATATTCGCAACGGCGGTACGGTGGTTCTCAACTCCGCTCAGATTGAGGGTCTTCCCGAACAACTGCTTGGCGTGCGCCCGACGAACAGCACCGTCGAGGCTGACACGGCGCAGTGCCTTTCGCCGGGTGAACACGCCCAAGACCTTATCGGCCAGATGTTTCGGTATGAAAAAGTTGAACTAAAAGGAGCAACAACACTGATTGCTGCCCCAACTGGCGACGCGCTAGTTACTGTAAACAAACTCGGGAAGGGAAGTCTCATCCTATCCACATTGCCCGATCTGCTCGGCTTCGATGAGCGGGTTACACCCTTTGCCGCTCATATGCTCGCGCACGTTTTCTCCGAGGCAACTGATGTTAAAGTTCGCGGAGATGTTGAATATCTCATCAACCGCAACAAAACCGGCTGGGTCGTTACTCTTTTCAATAACAATGGCGTCAACAAACCGCAACAAGGTCTTGCCCAGGTCGATCGACGCGCGAGAGTTGCGGCCACCATTTCGATTCCGGACCAAGTGATTAACACTGCCACCGACTGGATCACAGACAAGAGTGTGAAAGTAAACAAATCGCAGAATTCTCTCACGGTTAGCCTGGCGCCGGGCGCCATCGCCATCATTGAATTGCAATGAATCCGTGATGGGTGGAACTCGTTGGTGCTAGAAACTTATTGTTATAATCCACACCTATCTAATTCCCTTCAAGGAGGTCTGCCTCGATGCGCAACTCACGCTTTCTCATCATCGTTCTTCTATCAATCTTCTGTGGCGTCCTGTTAATAAGTCCGCCACGCAGTCGGGCCATTACATATGGCTTCGTAGATTCCAACAATACTTACAGCAATGCGGGCGCTTTTCTTGTTAAATCGCCAACCACGGGGCAAATCTTTCCGATTTGTTCCGGCTCGCTGATTGCTCCGAATGTTTTTCTGACGGCATCTCATTGCACTGCCTTCTACACAAACGACCTTGCTCCGCTTGGTTATACTGCGTATGTCAGTTTCGATGGGTCAATACCTTTTGGCAGTTTGACAAGTAATAGGACGAAACTCCTCGCGGTGAGCTTCGTCGTAACTAATCCCAACTATAACCAGAGCCAAAGTGACTCTGGGGACATCGGGGCTTTAATACTGGAGTCGAATGCGAGAGGTGTGACACCGGTCACGTTGCCAACTTGTGGTCTGCTCGATCAGTTGTCTTCTCAGAATGGTTTAGGGAATGCGGTTTTCACTAATGCAGGTTATGGGCTGCAGAATCGGGTAGTCGGCGGGGGCGTGCCGTTTTTCCAGGACATGAACCCGATTCCGCGTATGTTTTCTTTCTCAGGCTTTAACGCACTGAATGGAGGTTACCTGCGTCTATCTCAGAATCCTTCTACTGGAAATGGTGGGACATGTTTCGGCGATTCAGGAGGGCCAAATTTCCTTACCCTAAACGGTCAGCAGATCCAGGTTGCTATTACGATTACGGGCGACAGCGTGTGTCGTTCGACAAACGTGACGTACCGGCTCGACACTGCCTCATCTCAGGGTTTCTTTGCGTATGTGAACGCGGCCTTCGGAACGCAGATACCCATCCTGTGTTAGGTAAGAGGAGCTTAACCAATGTAGGTTCCAACGACCGAGTCAGCAGTGACTCATTCCAATCAAAGGAACGGCCGATACTCGGACCCAAAAAACTCGCCCAAGACGCCAGTGGTACGGCGTCTTGGGCGAATTGCTGTATAGAACTCTGCGGTGAATCTAGATTAAATTGATCAGGGGTGGTCTTTCTTAGTGATTGCCACGGACCGGCCTGA
>DASSCG010000492.1:0-2223 GCA_035697925.1 Pyrinomonadaceae bacterium | reverse complement strand
GCATTAGGAGAAACAACGGGTGGATTGCACTACATTGAAACAATCTCGCGCAGGGGATACCGCTTCGTGGCAACCGTTAAGGAATGGTCTGAAAACGGGGAACACCATGGGGAGTCTCCGGCGGTGGCCCAAAACGCCCTTACGTTAAATCAATCTGATCATCTGCCGGCGAACCCATTAGCCGACGTGACGCATTTCGCTCGTCCCAACTCGGAAGCAGTAGAAGTCCTGAGCCTTGAACGACCTGAGGCTGGCGTGGGTGTTCGAAACATCCCTTCTGATTTAGGAGCCGCAGTCACATCGCGAGGGCCAACCCTTGGTTTTGGTAAACAAGGAACAGCATTCGCGCTAGGTGTCGTGCTGATTGCCCTGGCCGGCGTTGTTTACTTTACCGGACGGGGCAAAGCCGGTAATGCCGGTGCCGGCCCAATCGAATCCATCGCCGTTTTACCATTTCTAGATGAGGCGAGCGGTGTTGAGACGGAACATCTGAACGACAAGATTGCTGAGAGTTTGATTAATAGTCTGTCGAGGCTTCCTAAACTCCGAGTAGTGCCACGCAGCATGGTCGCAAACTACAAAGGCCAGAACATAGACCCGCGCACTGTAGGGCGCGAGTTGAATGTCCGCGCGGTGGTTACGGGGCGGGTGCGTCGCCACGGAGATACGATCAGCATACAGGCTGACTTGATTGACCTGGAGAACGTTGCCCAGATTTGGGGACAGATTTACGAGCGGAAAATGGCCGACATTCTTATTGTGCAGGATGATATCGCTCGCAACATTTTTGAGAACCTGCGCTTGAGATTAAATGTCGAGGAAAAGAAGCAGCTCGAGGCATACCGGTTGTATTTGAAAGGACGTAATTCCTGGAACAAACGCACTGCCAGCGAATTGCAGCAAGGAATCCAGTACTTTCAACAAGCGATCGAGACTGACCCTAATTACGCTCCAGCTTATGCAGGTCTGGCTGACTGCTACAACATGCTGGTGGTTTACGGAGCAACTCACCCAAAGGAAGGTTTCCCCAAAGCCAAGGAAGCTGCGATCAAGGCGCTGGAAATTGATGAAAGCCTTGCCGAAGCTCACACTTCGCTAGCGTTCATTAAGTTTCGATGGGATCGTGATCGCGTCGAGGCCGAGCGAGGTTTTCAGCAAGCTATAAAACTTCAACCTTCATATGCGCCCGCACATCAGTGGTACAGCTCTTATCTGATAGCTCTCGAACGTTTCGATGAAGCTATCGCAGAAGCCACCCGAACGCAGGAGTTGGAACCACTCTCATTTATAGCCAGCGCTCACCTGGGGTGGATTCTCTATCTGGCTGGTCAAAACGATCGAGCAATCGAGCAAGGCACCAAGATTCTGGAGCTTGATCCAAACGCCTTCCCGGCGCTTCGCTATCGCGGTCTCGCGTATGAGCAAAAAGGTATGTATCGCGAGGCGATCGCCGATTTTCAAAAGGGCGTCAAGCTTTCTGGGAGTCCGCTAATGCTGGCGCTGCTGGGCCACGCATACGCCGCTGCGGGCGAAAAGACGAATGCGCAAAATGTGCTGAAGGATTTGATGGATGTTCAGGAACGCCGTTACGTCTCACCTTATACGATCGCGGCGATCTACGCCGGTCTCGGTGATAAAGATCAGGCATTCAAGTGGCTCGAGAAAGCCTTTGAACAGGGCGACATTTGGTTAATGAACCTCAAGGTCGATCCAGTATTCAAACCGCTTCGATCCGATCCACGTTATCCCGACCTGCTAGTCCGTACTCGCCTCCGACCTTAAAAAGCTCCATTGACGAACGTGCCATCGCTTAGTAGCCCATGTTTGGCAGCACTCAGGCTCCTCACTGGGATCGCAGGTGTCTCGCCTGCCTGCATGAGTTAGAGTCCATATTCGTGGTGGCGTGCCACGTGCCCGATTGGCAGGCGAGACGCCTGTGCTCCCAGTGAAGAGCTTGAAGGGTGTGAGCAAGGATCGCTACTAAAGGTTAGAGACTCACTTGCGAATCCGATGACCATCGCCAGCACATGGGGAAGCACTCCCGAAGAGCGGCGGATCTCATATCCGTGCGACGGCTTAATACCAAACCCTGAAGACTCGCTATTTCGGGGTATTACTATCTACTCATCACCCCAAGTTGTCTTTCGCTGGCTTTGTCAGATGAGAGTCGCGCCATATAGCTACGATTGGATAGACAACGGTGGCCGCGAGAGTCCGCGCACA
>DASSCG010000491.1:0-3704 GCA_035697925.1 Pyrinomonadaceae bacterium | reverse complement strand
TCACCGGATGTAGCCGTCACTCTTCAAGTGCTACAAGACGGGAAACAGGTAATTGCCGCGCCGCCGCAGCCAATATCGACTACGGGGGTTACGGATCTTACACGCTTACCGTATGGTGCCGAGATTCCGCTTTCGGGATTCCCACCTGGACGCTATGCTCTAAGGCTTACGGTGGAGGACCGCGGGGCCAAGAGTACTGCCTCGCAGCAGATCAATATTACGGTCGAATAGTAACAAGTCTGCGGACCTCTTGAACTAAATAAGAAGGGTGCAGTTTCGGAAGTGAAACTGCACCCTCTTTTTATCACTGCGCTGATTCTAGAGCTCTATTTGCATTGCAGAGATGATGGGCGGGAACGACAGCAGTTCCTTGATGGTTTCATCGCTGAGAGGCGCGTCGGTTTCGATCAGAGCGAGGGCTTCCCCACCGCGCTCGCGACGCCCAAGATGGAAGCGGCTGATGTTAACGCCCCGTTTGCCCAACGTGGTACCCACACTACCGATAACCCCTGGCACGTCCTGATTACGCATCACAAGCATGAATCCCTGAGGGATCGCCTCGATATGAAATCCGTTCAGTTCAGTGATTCGACCCTGGCGCGCCTGATCGCCATAACCGAAGAGTGTTCCTGCGAGACTTTGCTCGCTGGAGTTAGTTAGAACATGAGTACGAATCGAGGGAACCGATTCCGTTCCCGAACGAAGGTATGTTGTGTTGATTGTGATGCCGCGCTCCTCAGCTATCAGAAAGGCATTGACGGCATTCACACGAGCGCTGACGTCACGTAGCAGACCGGCAAGAAAAGATCTGGTAACTGGGGCTGCGTTCAAGTCTACAATCTCGCCTGCGTATTCAATTCTGACTTCCCTGACTGCACCATCAACCAATTGGGCTTGAAAACGACCGAGGCTGTGCGCAAGTTCGATGTAAGGCTGCAAAGCAAGTAACTCCTTGGCACCCAGAGCGGGAATATTAACGGCGCCACGCAACGCGCCGCTGAGGAGATAGTCACGCATCTGTTCAGCTACAGTGAACGCTACGCCTTCTTGAGCTTCAGTTGTGGAGGCCCCGAGGTGGGGTGTCGCTACTACCTCTTCTAACGCCAGCAGGGGATGGTCGGCTCGTGGCGGTTCATCGGTAAAAACATCCAGCGCTGCGCCGGCAACTACACCCGACTTTATCGCTTCCAGTAATCCCTCCTCATCGACCAGTCCACCTCTGGCGCAATTGATTATCCGAACGCCTTTCTTCATTTTGGCGAAGGCCTCTCGATCAACAATAGCCCGCGTTTCAGCAGTCAAAGGTGTGTGAACGGTCAGGAAGTCCGCGCGGGCGAAGACGTCGTCCAGCGAGGCCACTTCGATTTCCAGATCACGTGCTTGCTCCGGAGCAATGAACGGATCGTAAGCGACAATATTCATTCCGAACGCGCGTGCGCGACTGGCAACGGCTCGACCTATTCGGCCCAAACCAATGATGCCGAGAGTCTTCCCCTGCAACTCGACGCCAATGAACTTCTTTCGCTCCCATTTTCCCGATCGCAAACTGCTGTTCGCCTGTGGAACGCGACGAGCCAGGGCCACTAACAGTGCCATAGTGTGTTCCGCCGTAGTGATCGTATTTCCGTCGGGCGCGTTCATTACGACAATGCCGCGCGCAGTGGCCGCAGGCACATCGATGTTATCGACACCGACGCCTGCCCTTCCCACGACACGCAGGTCAGAGGCGCTGTTCAAAACATCAGCAGTAACTTTCGTTTCACTTCTGACTACCAGGCCCTGGCAGCCTTGAAGAGCGTTGATTAGATCATCTGTGGAGAGTTTAGTCTTTCTCTCGAGGGAAAATCCGGCGGCTCTAAGCGGCTGCATGCCGGTATCACTCACCTCGTCGGCGATAAGTATTTTCATGTTTGTCATGGAGTGTGGCGGATTATAGCGGGTTTTGCGCGGTGACGCAGGTGCTCGTCCGACAAACTTTGGTTTTGTCGCGCATTACGACAGGCTCATGGACCGAGTAGCCTGCGAAGCAGGTGATAGCATAAAGCCTGGGGCGCAAGCCCCAGGAAAGGAAGGGCTCAGGTTTTCGTCCGTGAAACGGGCGACAGCGGATCGACCTTCGCGCTTGTTTTAGCAATGCGCCTTCGCCCGCTATCGCGGGCTCGAGAAATTACCTAATTTCAACCTGGGGCTCACGCCCCAGGCTTTATGCTTTCACCCGCTTCGCGGGTTGCCGGGTTCCACTTGATCAGAACTTCCTCTACATTGTCGCGCGTTACGACACCTCAAGTGATTTATTTATGGATCTCTCCAGGCACGGTGGTGATAAACTTTGGCGCGGCCAACCACGACGAGCTGCGAGGCGGCATTTCATCGGTTTAATTCTACAGGCTGAGGAGATCTTCAAGAGTGATCACAACTGTTTGTTTAAATAGCTCCTCCAAAACCTTCGACGAAAATTGCCGCGCAGCTGACATCAGCGAGCTGCGTCTCGAGGCCGGCAACATCATCTGGGCTGATGTCAGTGATCCGACCAGCAGCGATTTTGAGGCGCTGGCGGAAGAGTTCGAATTTCATCACCTGTCCATTGAAGATTGTCGCAACGCACACCAACGACCCAAAGTTGAAGAATACACTGGCTACTATTTTATTGTTCTCTACGAGGCTGAATTAGTTGGACCAACCGATCGGCTCGAGCTCCGCGAGCTAAATATTTTTCTCGGGAAAAACTACCTGGTCACCGTGCACAGCCGGCCAATACGAGCTATAGAGACTGCTAAACGTCTCTGGCACGAATGGACCGATCGGGCAGAGCAGGGTTCAGGTCTGCTCGCTTATCTTCTCATTGATGCCATCGTGGACGATTATCTGCCCCTGTTGGACCTCGTCAGTGAACGCATGGACGATCTTGAAGACTCGATCTTCGGCGAATGGAGAGCCGAGGTTATCGAAGATATTTTCACTATCAAGAAGAAACTGCTCTACCTGCGGCGCTCCATAACTCCTTTGCGTGACGTTTTCAACACCATGCTAAGACGTGAGCAGCCAATTTTTGAGCGTGACACTTTTGTGTATTTCCAGGACGTGTTTGACCATCTGATTCGTGTGGCCGACACTATTGACTCCCTGCGCGACATGCTCAGTTCCACCATGGATGCGTATCTGTCTGTTTCCGGCAATCGCATGAATAAGATAATGAAGCGGCTCACTTCGATCGCAACGATCCTGATGTCCGTGACTTTAATCGCCGGAATCTACGGGATGAACTTTGAGTTTATGCCCGAATTAAAGTACCGCTATGGCTACGTCTTCGCTCTCTTATCAATGGTTGCCGTAGGGTTGGCGCTGTATATCTTCTTGAGGAGAGTAAAATGGATTTAAGAAGGCTTGCTCTTCACCGGGGATCGCGAAAGAAAACGCGGAAGAGCGACACCGCTGAACTTGCTGCGCAGTTAGCTCCCCTGGAAGAGCGCTCCACCAGCGCAGCTGTCGCTCAGCTCGGAGTCGCTTCCCACTCTGGAAACGGTCAGTCTGAACCGGATGCGGGAACAATCGTAGTCGATAGAGACTCTGCGCTTGTTCCAAAGGATATGATGGAAGAAAGTGACGGTATGACGTTCCTGGGGATCCAACCTGTGGTTCTCGTAATCCTGGTGGTAATGCTGAGCTTTATCGCTTTCATCGCCTGGGAAATTAGTAACATGCCG
>DASSCG010000490.1:0-7569 GCA_035697925.1 Pyrinomonadaceae bacterium | reverse complement strand
TCTGAGATCTGAGATCTCAGATCTCATCCTCACGCGTGTCCGATACTACGCCCTGGATCAGCCGGGGAAGATCGAGCACCAGAGCCACCGTGCCGTCCCGCAACTCAGTGGCTCCCGCAATACCGGGCCAGCGTGATGAGTGCCTACCCAAGTTGCGAACCAAAACTTCCTCACTTCCGATCACTTTGTCGACAACAAGGCCGATTCGTTCTTTCGGCTGAGTGTCATCAGGGCATCCCTTTTCGAGAAATTCACAGGTGATGATGTGCACCAGGTCAGTCGACGCAGTTTGATCAGCTGTCTGTGCCAATAATTGACGGAGGCGCGCCACGCGCAGAACCCCTGCTTCAGTTCTGACGATCTCACTATCTTTAGACTTCTGGATATGTTTGGCCGCGACTACTTCAATCTTGACCACGTGGTCACCATCGATGCAGAAACTGTGGCCGCCTGAAGCGACCATGGTCGATCGGAGGAGGCCGAATGTCGCCGGTAGACGAATTTCAAAAGTTGAGCCTCCTCCGGCTTCGCTGGAAACCCGAAGCTCGCCACCTACCTGTTCTACTGCTGTCTCTACGACGTCCAGGCCTACGCCGCGACCAGACAGGCTTGATGCTGTAGCCAAAGTTGTAAACCCGGGCCGAAAAAGCATTCGCACGGTGTGATCCATGTTAAGCACAGTATCCTTGCCGATTATTCCCAGTTTGCTGGCGGCCTGAGAGACAAGCACAGGATCAATTCCCCGCCCATTGTCTGTTACCCGCAGGCATGTCTGTCTGCCCTCGTTGCTTACTTCGATACGCACCAGCCCTCGTTTTCGCCCGCCATTCCCAGTTTGATCGGTGGCTTCAATCCCGTGATCCACCGCGTTGCGAACAAGGTGCACGAGAGGATCGGCGATCGCATCAGTCAATAACTTGTCAAGTTTTAGATTTGAGCCAACAACCTCGAAGTCAATTTCTTTGTTGGTGAAGCGGGCCGCCGCTCGACCCGCTCGCGCCGCTCGTTGAAGAACGGGGCCCAGCGAAACCATTCGCAGCCCGATCAGTTTCTCTTCTACGCTTACAAACGATCTCCTGATGCGCACGTCCAGCGCCTCCAACTGTTCCTGGACACCTTTATTGACGTACGGCTGAGCAAGCGCAAGATCGAGAGCATTCGCAGTGGCTCGAAAGAGATCGTGAGTTGAAGAAATTAGCCGATCGAGATCGTCGAGGTCGGTTCGAATGAAATGGGACAGAGAAGCTTCCGGTCTCAGCCCCAACCGAATCAATGCATCAGTTTGGTCATCGGATTGAGATGCCTCCGGTTTGGCGCCAACATTCCTTATCTGCAGTCCGGCCGATCCACCTAAATCCAGGTCGTCGGTATTCCAAAGCGAATCTGCTGTGCACAAAATCTGAAAATTGATTTTATCCGGACGCTGGGCATCGGCCATTGGCGAAGTTGCGATTACATCGCCGCGCGCCGCCAGCTTTTGTTTTAACTTGGCAAATTCGTCGTCAAAGGTTTGCAGATCGAAACTGGTTGTAACGATGTACAGTTGATCGCCTTCCTCAATCGCTTGCTCAAGACGTCGTCTTTCATCCCCATTTAAAGACTGCGAAATCTCGAACGGCAAAGAATCAAGCACTGAGCCGAGATTGGGACCTGTTTTGGTTCTGGTTCCTTGTGCGAGCACTTGGATACGCTCAAACAGTGCCCGACGCGATGGCTCGATGACGCCTGATAAGGCAAGATGCAAAGACTCGTTCAGCGCGATGGTCGCATGTTCGCACGTATCCAGTACTTCGTTATCGACAGCCAGCCTTCCCGTCCGAACAGCGCTTAATAGACTCTCAAACTCGTGGGCGATCTCGCTTAAGCCCTCAAGGCCCAGCGAAGCTGCGGAGCCTTTGACCTGGTGGATGCGACGGAAGATCCGGTCGACTATGTCACGCCGAGCTCTGCGGTCATTTGCTTTATCGCGCAGTTCGTCCAAGTCGGCAAAGATCTGCTCGATCAGCTCTTCTGTTTCAGCGAGGAACTGGCGCTGGCTCTGGTCCACGAATGAATAGTAAATGCTAACGCGAAAATGGTGAATAGCGAGAACAGGGATTCTCACCCTGTAGCTGGAGGTGCCGAGGAAAAGGAACTCATATTCCGTTCATCATGTCTAATTTTCATCGCGGTTTTCTTAATCGCATTTTGTGAATCGTGTTGTTTCGTGGGTCGTTTGTTTCGTGCGACGAAAAGCAATCCACTAAATAACGAAGGGCACGAAACGAACGTGAATGGGGGGCTTAGGTTTTAAGGTTAAAGAAGTTGATCAGAACCGTGAGCAGTAGGCTGACACTCAATATTAGGTGGCCAAACAAGGTTAAGCCGGCGCCGCACTTTGTCCTGTTACTATTCCAAAGGCGCGGGGCTTTCAGCGTCGTCCTCGTCCAAAGCTTCCTCTGATTCGTCAATTAAATCCACGTGATCCTGTGGCTGTTGCTCATCAAGATCGCGCTTAATGGCATCGAGAATTCCGTTGATGAATTGTGTGGCTTCGTAAGTTGAGAAACGACGGGCTATTTCAAGGGCTTCGTTAATGGCCACGGTGCGGGGAGTTGGTTCGTAAAGGAATTCGTAAACCGCGAGGCGCAGAATATTGCGGTCCACAACTGCCATACGCGCAATGCGCCAGTGTTCCGCTCGCGATCTAATGCGTTCGTCCAGTGCCTCAAGCTGGCCAAGGGTTCCAGCTGCCAGGCGTGTGGCAAAATCGCGCGCTGGTTCTTCCAGATCAGTGTCGCCCAATTCCGCCCAATACGACTGGACCACCTCATCAGAGGGCGTTTCAGCAACATCAGCCGCAAAGAGCATTTGCAAGGCGCACTCGCGCGCCTTACGTCGCGAACCCATATATCAATTACCAGTACTCGATTGATTTGCGATGTGACACGGCTGACTTAAACCTTGTCACTAATCACCTATTAACTATTACTTCCGAAAAGCTTCCTTGTAAAGATTTGCCAATTCAACCGCGGTGGTAGCAGCCTCAAACCCCTTATTGCCCAATTTAACGCCCGCGCGATCGATAGCCTGGTCAAGATTGTCAGCAGTTATGATGCCGAAAACAACCGGCACACCCGTTTCCATACCGGCTTGAGAAATTCCGCGAGTCACCTCGTTAGCAATGTATTCGAAGTGTGGAGTTTGTCCGCGAATAATTGTCCCGAGGCAAATAACTGCATCAAACTTTTTCGAACTCGCGACCTTCAGAGCCAGTAGCGGAATTTCAAAGGAACCCGGCACTTTGTAGATAGCTACTGCTTTCTCGGCAACACCTAAACGCGCGAGCGCATCCAGCGCCCCTTCGACCAGCCGCGAACTGATGAAATCATTCCAACGACTTGCGACAATCGCAAAACGGAATCCTTTGCCGTCGAGCTGTCCTTCGTGAATAACTGGCTGCAATACGGTTCTTTAGCTCCGTCGGGCAAGTGGAAAAGCCTTCGCAGTATAGGGGATGCTTAAGCGAGCATCAAGGTGACGATCATTTACAGCGTCACTCAACTCCTGAGAGGATGATTTGATTACCCAACAATCGCAGGGCCGAGACGTTTGCCGATTTACTATTGCGTCCTCCCCGCTCGCTACTGCTCTCTTGGAACGCCTTGCCAGCAAAAGCACGACTTTTATGGGAAAGCTCATCTTGCGTTCGCCGTTTACCTTCCCTTAAAAACAGGCGCCCGTTTCTCCAAAAAAGCACGCGTGCCTTCGCGCACGTCCTGAGTGTCGAAGAGACTCGCAAATATTTCTGATTCAATGGCCAAGCCTTCAGCTAGCGACAGTTCGAGTCCGCGCACAACGGCCTTGAGGCATCCACGAATCGCTAGTGGAGCCAGCTTCGACATATCTTTTGCCAATAACTCTGCAGCAACCAACACGTCACCATCAGCGATCCGATTCACGAGCCCCAACTCAAAAGCGCGTTTGGCTGTGATCTCACCACCGGTAAGCATTACCTCCAGCGCCCGGCTATATCCAATTTCTCGCGGAAGTCGGTGGGTTCCTCCGTAAGCTGGGATCACTCCCAGTAGTGTCTCCGGCAATGTGAACCGCGCGTCGAGTGAAACGATCCGCAGGTGGCAAGCCAGCGCCAATTCACACCCACCACCAGCAGCAATGCCATTGATGGCGCCAATCACTGGCACAGAACAATTCTCGATTTGATTACAGACGGACTGACCGCGTTCTGAAGTCGCCCGAGCTTCCTCCTGGTCAAGGTCCGCGAGTTCCGCTATGTCAGTGCCGGCGCAAAAGGCGTCACCGGATCCGGTGAGGATAACGGTCGTCAGGTTTTGTTCGTTCTCAAACTGTTCAAACGCGATCCGCAATTCCTCAAGCATGGTTCGCGAGAGTGCGTTACGCTTCTCAGGACGATTCAGCCTGACGATTGCGATTGCCTCGCGTCGTTCGAGGAGAATTAAGGACATCCCTTTTTGATTACGTCGAGGTTTCGGCTATCGAAAAACCAACCGCGCTAGACCAGATTCATTGGCGTTGGATTCTTCGGATCCTTTGTGTAGTCATAGAATCCGCGACCTGATTTTCGTCCGTAGAGTCCGGCCATAACCATTCGCTTCAATAGTGGTGGCGGCGCGAACCGCTTCTCCCGAAATTCGTTGAACATGATTTCCGCGATGTAGTAGGTCGTATCCAAACCCACAAAGTCCCCCAGCGTAAACGGACCCATGGGATAACCAAGACCCAACTTCATGGAAGTATCTATGTCCTGAATCGAACCTACCCCTTCCTCCAGCGCGCGGATGGCGTCGAGCATGTAAGGCACTAACAATCGATTCACAATGAATCCGGATTTATCTCCAGCGCGCACCGGAACTTTCCCTAAGCGACTGGCAAACGCGATCGCCTGCTCATAGATCGCTTCATCGGTCAGGACAGTGCGAACGACTTCCACCAATTTCATCAGGGGAACGGGATTGAAGAAATGCAATCCGATGAATCTTTGCTGGCGTGCCGGCGAGGTCACCGCCATCATCTCGGTAATCGACAGCGATGAAGTATTGGAAGCAAAAATCGTTTCAGGCTTACACAAACCGTCGAGCTTCTTGTAAGTCTTATGCTTCTCCTCCAGATTCTCGATGATGGCTTCGATGATGATGTCGCAGTCGGAAAGATCATCGAAGGAAGTAGTTCCTGATAACCGGTTGCGTGTTTCTTTCTGCTGTTCAGCGGTAATCGTTCCCTTTTCCGCAAACTTAGTCAGTGACTTCTCTATGCCGAGGAACCCCTTCTGAATTAAATCGTCTGATACTTCCCGAACCACAGTATCGAAACCTGCGGTGGCGGCAATTTGAGCGATGCCGGAGCCCATCAAGCCGCAGCCCAGTACACCGACCTTCTTAATCTCCATCTTTAATTCTCTCCTCTATGAATTACTAATTTACTGCGTGGGTTCTTGTGAATTTTGAGGTGATGCGATTTCTATCAAACCGCCGTAACTCTTTCCAGCCGTCTTAAGCCATCGATTGTAGTCTTTCGACCATGACATGAAATCTTGAAGCAACTGCTCCCGCTGCGGCCGGGCGTTAGCACTCGGCGGTGATTGACCACTGGCCTCTTTCGCTCGGATTAACAGAGCTCTGAGTCTTTCGGTCAGTTGCGCAGAATCTTGATCAAAATTAGGGACAGACTCGAGACGTGTGATGGCGTTGTCGACGCGACTGAGGTCGCCCTCGAGGGCTTGATAGAAAGCTTCCTGAGCATCATTAATAACCTTTGCAAAGAGCACAAAGACAGCGCCGGTTCCACTCAGATTTTGGGTCGCTGGGGCCCTGACCGATAACGACACTGGATCTTTGAAGTGTTGACCCACTTTCAGGAAGCTGACCGCCACTAGAGCTATTGCTGCTGCTCTCATGACCTGCCAGGTGATTGCGACACTAGGTCGCTCGCCGGGTCGGCGATACGCAACCAGTAGGGCCAACGCGCCTCCTGAAACTAGTCCGCCAAGATGGGCTGCATTATCAATTACGCCACGGCCCAGGTATCCAATAAAAAGATTGATAATTATGATGGGTAGCATTCCCGTACCAAAAGCTCGCTTGAAGCCTTCCGGTAGTTCATGACGAAACTTAATTCCAAACACAAAAAGAACACCCACCAGTCCGAACAGCGCACCTGACGCTCCGGCGGAAGGGACATCCTCAGTCTTGAAAAGAAAGTGACCCAAACTTCCCAACTGTGTATCTGGACGTATGACCGTCAGATAACTTGCCACCACTCCCGCAATGCCGGTGACAACCCAAAAAAATACAAACTTCGCAGACCCGTAGAGCTTTTCTACATAGGGACCTACAACCCAAAGGCTGTACATGTTTACCAACAAGTGAGGCAGATTGACGTGCACGAACATCGGTGTCACGAAGCGCCACCATTGATGTTGTTCATTAATGAGCCGGTTTAGCTTCGCGCCGTAAGCGATTAGGACTGGCTCGTGAAACTCCCAAAGTGCTGAGGAGGTCATTCCGCTCGACTGCCACATCAACAGGAAAACGAAAAAATTGGCGACCAGCAAAACGATCGTGAACTTGTAAGGTCGATGAAGGACGGCACGCGCAAACCGGATCGTCTCGCGGTCTGCCACTTGCCGAGGCGGAGCGCTGGCATTAGTTGTGGTAGCCATACCGCAGACTGCGCACGCAGCCTCGCCGGCACCTACAATCGCACCACAACCGCGACACATAGTAGGCCGGGGTCCGTTCTCTCTATCTGAAGTCTTGTCAGTCAAAGGGTCAAACACTAACAAGCGTGATGCTTCATGCAAAAAGCATCACGCTCAAATCTGGCAAACCGAGATTAAGTCAACAGGAGTGATACGTACTGTAAGATTTGGCTAGCCACCTATTTCTGCCAACAGATTTACCAAATCGTCAGCATGTTCTTCTTCCATCGCGAGAATCCCTTCCAACATCCTCCTGGTGGTTGGATCATCATTGGCGACGTAATTAATCATCTCCCTGTAGCTGTCGATGGCGATTCGCTCGGCAACAAGATCCTCTTTAATCATGTCCAAAAGATTGTGACCCTCGACGTATTCGGCATGACTCCTGGTTAACAAACCTTCCGGATTCAAGTCAGGCGCACCACCAAGTTGCACGATTCGCTGTGCAATAAGGTCTGCGTGACCTTGCTCCTCGTTCGCATGCTGCAGAAACTCCGCGGCCACACCCTCGGCATGAATCCCTGATGCCATGAAGTAGTGCCGTTTGTAACGCAGGACGCAAACAATCTCGGTCGCGAGAGCCTCGTTCAATAGTTTTACAACGGTGTTTCGATCAGCGGTATAACCCTCGGTTACCGCGCCGTTTTCTATGTGTTGGCGCGCTCGCTCGCGCAACGTCTTGATATCTGTGAGAAACGGTTTGGCAGGTACAGCTTGTACTCCCGGTTGATCAGCCACGGCTTCGCTCCTGAAAATAAAATTTAGGGGAGGAACGATATTACGCGCTGGACCGTAACGGATCAAGCCGCCTCTGATCGCCTTAGGGATGAGTCGAGAATAGTTGCGACTTA
>DASSCG010000489.1:0-3996 GCA_035697925.1 Pyrinomonadaceae bacterium | reverse complement strand
ACTAGCCCCTCGGAACGTGCTGACTTGCTTTTTCGCGTAGCCGAACTTTTGCGTAAGCGGAAACATGAAATGTCTGCATGGATGATCCATGAGGTTGCCAAGAGCTGGGCCGAGGCTGATGGAGACACCGCTGAGGCAATTGATTTTTGCGAATTCTATGCTCGCGAGATGTTGCGCTATGCCAGCCCGCCGGCGCTTACGCAACTACCTGGTGAAGACAATCGTCTCGAATATATTCCTCTCGGAGTGGGAGCCGTTATACCACCCTGGAACTTTCCTCTTGCCATCATGGCGGGAATGACAGCGGCTTCGGTAGTCACCGGAAATACGGTGGTACTCAAACCCTCGTCCGATGCTCCCACCATTGCTTACAAGTTTTACGAACTGCTAGAAGAGGCGGGCCTGCCTCCCGGTGTTGTCAACTTTATGACCGGGTCGGGTGCGGAAGTTGGGGATGTGATTGTTGATCATCCCAAGACCCGCTACGTCGCTTTCACGGGTTCTAAAGAGGTGGGTCTGCGCATAAACGAGCGCGCTGCGAGGGTCAACGACGGGCAAATCTGGATCAAGCGAGTGGTGGCGGAGATGGGCGGGAAAGACGCCATCATTGTGGCAGACGATGCGGATCTTGAAGATGCTGCCACAGGAGTTGTGCAATCTGCCTTCGGCTTTCAGGGACAGAAATGTTCAGCCTGCTCGCGTGCGATCATTGATGCAAAAGTCTACGAACCGATGCTGGAAAAGATTGCCGAAAAAACACAGAAGATCAAAGTGGGCAATCCAGTGGACTCCACTACCAACATGAGCGCAGTCGTCAACGAAAAGGCCTTTAAGAGTATTAATGCATACATCGAGAAAGGGCGTGCCGAAGGTGGGCGTCTCCTGGCGGGAGGCGGTTCAGATGGCGAACAGGGATTCTTTATCGAGCCCACCGTCATCGCGGATGTAAAGCCGCAGTCGACCATAGAACAGGAAGAGATCTTTGGTCCTGTGTTGGCAGTCATCAAAGCCAATGACTTCGACGATGCGTTGAAGATTGCCAATGACACCCAGTTTGGCTTGACCGGTGCGGTCTACAGTGCCGATGAGGAAAGACTCGAGCGAGCACGCCGGGACTTTCACGTTGGGAATTTGTATCTCAATCGGAAGTGCACTGGAGCTTTGGTAGGTGTCCACCCGTTTGGTGGCTTCAATATGTCCGGCACCGACTCAAAGGCTGGCGGGCATGATTATCTGCTGTTGTTTATGCAGGCGAAGTCGATTGCTACCAAAGTCGGTGCTACAAAGAACGTTCGCGCGGAGAAGGGCGCGGCAAATTGACGTGGAGCCTTAGCCCAAATAGTTCCTTCGAATGGGAAGGCTTTTACCGCAGGTAGTTTTTTTAGAGGCTGCGCCGAACAGTGGGCGCAGCCTCTTTGATTTTTAACCGAAGTGCGGTTGGGAATTAAGACACAAGGGAAGACTGACTCCACTATGCGCATCGTCTTCATGGGAACCCCCGAAGCGGCTGTGCCGACTTTACGGCGTTTGCTGGATGACTCTCATGAAGTCGTGGCCGTTTGGACTCAGCCGGACCGTCCTGCTGGTAGAGGCAACAAGCTGTCAGCCCCACCTGTTAAGGTCCTTGCTCAGTTGTTCGGTCTCAATATCTATCAACCGGCGAAAATAAGAACAGACGAAGCGAAAAACCGCTTTGCTTCGCACAATGCTGATCTGGCTGTGGTCGTGGCGTATGGCCGCATTCTTCCCCACGAGTTTCTAGTGGCGCCGAAAAGAGGTTGCCTCAACGTTCATTTCTCCCTGCTGCCGCTCTACCGAGGGGCCGCACCCGTAAACTGGGCCATAATTAATGGAGAAGCGAAGACAGGCGTCACAACCATGTTCATTGAGGAGGAACTCGACTCCGGCCCTATCCTGCTACAGCGGGAATCACAGATAGGAGAAAGAGAGACCGCACCTGAATTGATGGGTCGCCTCGCCCAAACCGGTGCTGATTTATTGGGAGAGACACTAACTCAACTTGATGAGATCACGCCTAGACCGCAGCGTGATCGCGACGCTACGTTCGCCCCGATTCTGCGAAAGGAAGACGGGGTGATCGATTGGTCCAAAGACGCGTTCACCATTGAACGAATGATACGAGGTCTCCAGCCCTGGCCTAATGCTTATACGAAATATAAAGGCCATCGCCTTATACTTTGGCGCGCCCAAGCCGCCACAGGCCAAGAGTCGAAAGGTCTTCCGGGAGCAGTATTGACAGCTGAAACTGATGACCTGCTAGTAAAGTGCGGTGGAGATACCGTGCTTCGACTTCTGGAGGTCCAGCCCGAAGCGAAACGGCGAATGGATGTGCGTGATTTTCTGAACGGGACCCACCTAAAAGCTGGCGACACATTCGACTAGCAGTCCACCTTGGGCGAGATGAAGCGCCTTAAATGTAGGCCTCTTTTTAGCCGTTGTTTCGTATGATTTCGTGGATCACCTATTTTTTGCAGCCTCAGACTCAGCGCAACCCCGAAATACACTGTCGCATCTCACCCGGGGACTTTTAATGCGGTTCCCACCCGACTGCTCATGCACGCGGTCAGTGATTGCTCGGCGGAATCTTGCGATATCGTTATATCCGTAAACTGATTATTTACCCGACATAGGCTTCTTGCCGCACGTGTTAGCGGATGTTAGACTTCGCAGCTTGGTCTTAGGGTCATCTCGCAGCGGAGTGAGGATTCAAGCCTGGTGGGTGTAGCAAATCAAGCATTTTCAGCGCTTCGGCGACTGGGCCTCATAATATTGATTGCGATCGCGTTCCTGTTCGGCCTGGCCACCACGGTTTATCTGTCACTGCGAAGTCCTGAAGTCACTGTTCCTGAGGTGGTCGGTAAGGATCGATTTGAGGCTGAGCGGATCCTGGGGGAAGCCGATTTGAACTTTCGAGTTCGGGCAACTAGAGCCAGCAACCAGGTGCAGCCAAACACGGTGCTATTTCAGTTACCTAGAGCTGGGGAGGTAGTGAAGACCGGTCAGACAGTCGCGATGGATATAAGTCGCGCGGCTAAAGCAGGAGAGGCTTCGGAAGTCGTAAACGATAAAAACGCGAACGAGGAAAAGGCTCTCGACAACCGAAACACGAACACCTCCGATAATAAGAACGAGAACGAGAACGAGAACAGACCGAAGCGAAAGCCCGTGAACAAAAACGCGAACGCGAACGCAAACGCAAACGCAAACGCAAATGCAAATGCAAATGCAAATGTGAATAGACCACGCACAATAACTAACGGTGAGAATGCCAACGGGACTGGCGAGCGAGCCAACAGCAACGCAAGCCCAAGCCGTCCGGTAAATCGGAACGATAACGTTAAACCGCCTGCGCCCAAGCCCGCACCGACTGGTCAGAACGATAATCGCGACCAACGGTAGGCCGGCTGATTTCCAAGGCGCAAGACACAGTCAGAGTCGGAAGGTGAAAACGAGAACAATAGACATCGCGCCCTCGATCCTGTCGTCAGACTTTTCGCGTCTGGCGGAGGAAATTGAATCGGTCGAACTCGGCGGTGCAACTATCCTTCATGTTGACGTGATGGATGGTCATTTCGTTCCGAATATAACTATAGGATTGCCGGTGGTTAAGTCGATTGCGAGTTCTACAAAGCTGCCCATCGACGCTCACTTAATGATTTCCGAGCCGGGCCGATACGCAGAGCAATTTGTCGCGGCGGGAGCAAAGATGGTTTCAGTCCATGTTGAGGCTGATCCTCATCTACACAGGACTTTGGCCTCTATTAAGGCCGCAGGAGGCTATGCAGGCATAGCCGTCAATCCGGCAACACCTCTAGGTGCAGTTGAAGAAGCGCTGAGTTTTGCGGATTATGTTTTGGTGATGTCAGTGAATCCGGGCTTCGGTGGTCAGCGGTTTATCCCTACGTCGCTGGACAAGGTGCGGAGGCTGCGACGAAAGATCGATGAAAGCGGACTGAACGTTCGAATTGAGATTGA
>DASSCG010000488.1:0-5082 GCA_035697925.1 Pyrinomonadaceae bacterium | reverse complement strand
TATCGCGGAAGTTGCCACCATTCCATCGCTGGCGGCCGAGTCACCCTCCGAGACGGCGCTAGGAACATTTCACCTCGAGAAGACTTATGGAAAACGACGAGTAGTGGACGATGTAAGTCTTCACGTCGAG
Source organism: Pyrinomonadaceae bacterium (assembly GCA_035697925.1). Taxonomy (GTDB): domain Bacteria; phylum Acidobacteriota; class Blastocatellia; order Pyrinomonadales; family Pyrinomonadaceae; genus PSRF01. The sequence continues at coordinate 4,952 of DASSCG010000488.1, read as the reverse complement.
AAGGGTGAAGTTGTCGGACTGCTGGGTGCCAACGGCGCTGGTAAGACCACAACGTTCTATATGATTGTAGGTCTTGAACAGCCCAACCGTGGCACCGTTCGCTTAGGCGATCTTGATGTCACAGGCTTGCCAATGTATCTAAGGGCACGTCTGGGCCTTGGTTATCTTCCACAGGAACCCTCAATCTTTCGGAAGATGACAGCAGCTCAAAACATTCTGGCGGTGCTCGAAACAATGGGGATGCGCCGGCGCGAGAGGCTTACAAGATTGGAAGAACTGCTGGAAGAATTCGGTATCGAGCATGTGCGCAACACCCGCGGTGATGCATTATCTGGTGGCGAGAGAAGAAGGACAGAAATTGCCCGGGCGCTCGCGACCGACCCGCAGTTCATTCTGCTGGATGAGCCATTTGCCGGAATCGATCCCAAAGCGGTCGATGACATTCAGAATGTCATACTTTACCTGCGTCAGCGTGGCATCGGGATCCTGGTTACTGATCATAATGTCCGAGAAACACTGGGTGTCACGGACCGGGCTTACATTATGGCTGAAGGTCGAATATTTCGCTCAGGCCCTCCAAGGGACTTGACAGAAGACGCTGAGGTTCGAAAACTTTATCTCGGCGAAAAATTCCGAATGTGAAACTGACGCGCAAACCGCTAGAGAATCGGTTATAATCACCCCAGCGCGACCAGGCGCAAAAGACAACATTACAATCGCCTTTTTTCCTAAGGAATGTCCCTTAAGCTAACTACCAGCCTCTCTCAGCGTCTCGTGCTAACACCGCAGTTGCGGCAGCGCATCGAGATGTTGCAGATGACTACTCTCGAGCTCACCGATCTCATCCAGCAGCAACTGCTGGAGAACCCGGTGCTTGAGGAGGTTGCGACCCAGGAGGAAGCGCAGGAACTGGCGGAAAAGATTCTTGACCACCTGACCAGCGCGGACCCCGGATCCGCTCCAGAGTCGCAAGTTGAGGCAGCTGATGCTGAACTTGGGAGCCCAGCCTCGAATGGCGCCGGTGACCCTGATGCTGTTACTTCGTATTTAGAAGGCGACGGAGAGAGCAACGAGCTCTCAGGCGCTGCGGATGTTAGTGAAGATTCAATCGGGGATGACATCGTCGGCGAAGAAGCGGCGCGCGATGCATTTGAGGAGATCGATTTTGGGCGCGAGTTCCAGGATTATCTGGACCCTGGTTACAAAACCCAGGAAGTTGAATACAAAGAAGACGCGCCAACGTTTGAGCAATTCCTAACCAGACCACCTTCTCTTGCAGACCATCTGGAATGGCAGCTGCACATGAGTCCCATTGAAAGCGAAGGCTGCGATGCCGCAGTCTGCGTAATTGGAAATCTTGATGCGGAAGGAAGACTAAGCGCCACCAATGAAGAGATTGCGACGATGGGTGGCTGGTCGGAGGAGACAGTTGAAAAGGCCCGCCAGGCGGTGATGAGAATGGACCCGGTGGGGTGTGGAGCCCGCGATGTTCGCGAGTGTTTGCTGGTGCAGCTTGAGGTTCGCGGCGAGAGCGATCGTTTAGCAGCTCGACTAATAAGTGACCACCTTCCGGATCTGCAACAACACAAACTGCCGAATCTCTCCAAGCAACTGGGAATTGACATCGATACCTTGCTCGCCGAGTTGCAGTTTATCCGTACGCTGGAACCATATCCGGGTCGCCGTTACTCCGCTGAAGAACCTATACTCATCTCGCCTGAGATTTATATCGAGAAGCTCGACGAAGGCGATGACGAGTACATAATTTATTTTGCCGATGATGGTAGTCCGCGCCTTCGGATCAGTCCGCAGTACCAGCAGATGCTTAGCCAGCCGGGCGTAACTAACGAAACCAAGAGCTTCATCAGGGAGAAAGTCCGTTCTGCCGTGGATCTGTTGCGAAATATTGAGCACCGTAGGCAAACCATTTACAAGGTCGTCGAGTCGATTGTGCATCGGCAACAAGAATTTCTTGATAAAGGTGTTCAATATATAAAGCCGATGATGTTGAAGGACATCGCTGAGGATATTGGCATGCACCTCTCAACAGTCTCTCGGGTAGTGAACCGTAAGTATGCTCACACGCCTCAAGGTGTGATCGAGCTGCGAAGGTTCTTCACCGAAGGGATGATGAATGAAGACGGCGAAGAGATTTCAACCCGCATCATCAAGCTAAAAATTAAAAAACTTATCGAGGATGAAGATTCACACAATCCGATCACTGATGATCAGGTAGTAAAGATTTTAGCTAAAGATGGAATAAAGCTATCGCGCCGCACGGTTGCCAAGTATCGCGACCAGATGCATATCCCCGGATCGCGCGAACGGCGGGCTGTGGTCTAGTACCCGGCCTTGTAGCGTTCAGTTTTCGTTAGCCCTATCCCCTGAGATCAGACAAGCCTTACGTCTGACAGGCATTACTATATTTCGAGCATCGAGGTTGGACTGCAACTATGAGATTTGAGTACACGGGCCGCCACATGGAAGTAACGGCCGGCCTTCGTAAACATGTGGAAAGCCATTTTAAGAAGTTAGCCCATATTTTTAATGATTCCACCGCTTCAACCCACGTCATTATTGAAGTTGAAAAAAACCGTCACATTGCTGAAGTGCTCGTTCATTGGCGCGATCACACACTGACTGCGAAAGATACTAATGCGGACATGTACATGGCGCTGACCCGAGCTATCGATAAGATTGAGAAGCAAGGACTAAAGCTCAAGAAAAAGATTATCGATCGCAAGAAAGGTGGACAGCCTACGGCAGCAGTGGCCCCTCAACCGGATGGGCAGGTGGAAGCCACGCCCAGACCGCCACGGATCATTGCTGCGCGCCGTTACTCAGTTAAGCCAATGACTGCCGAAGAGGCGGCCATGCGGCTTTCCTCTGAAACCAATCAATTCGTCGTTTTTCGCGATGCAGACACTGATCGGCTGGGCGTACTCTACAAGCGCAACGATGGGAAATTTGGCTTAATTGAGCCCTATCCGTTGATACTCTGTTGTATTCCTTAGCACTCTACGAAAACCAGTCTCCGACGTCGACACTCCTGTTCAGAGAGGTCCGCTGATAGTCTTCGGCACCTCCTAGTCCTATCTGATAGTACAGCCTCATCCAGCAGCAATCCGGAACTCATTTCGTAGTAAACTGCTTCCCATCCAGGTTCACAGACCGCACGAGCTTATGGCCCGAAAAAAGATTACTCCTGATACCAACAAAAGCGAGACCACGCCCAATATCGTGATCATCACCGGGTTAAGCGGCTCGGGGATGTCTGCTGCCACCAACGCCTTTGAAGACCTGGGATATTTTTGCGTCGACAATTTGCCAATCACGATGCTCCAGACATTTGCTCGTTTAGTGACAGGTAGCGAAGACGGTAAGGGTATTAGTCGAGCGGCGCTAGTGATTGATATCCGTGAAGGATCGTTCCTGGCTGGATTCAAAAAACAGCTTACAGCTCTGCGAGCTGCGGGAGTTTCTGTCTACGTGCTCTTCCTTGAGGCATCAGACGAAGTCCTGCAGCATCGTTTTAGTGAAACCCGCCGGCCTCATCCCGCAGACAATGGACCAGGCTTGCTGCGCGCGATCCGCGCGGAGAGGGAGGCGATGTCACGCATCCGCGCGGTCGCGGACCAGATAATCGATACGTCAGAGCATACCGTGCATACCCTTAGGAGTTTACTGCTCGAGCGATTCAGTCCCGATCGGAAGGGTGGCAGGATGCGAGTTGAGGTTTTGAGTTTTGGCCACAAGTACGGTAACCCAGGAAATCTGGAACTACTGTTTGATGTTCGCCATTTACCCAACCCTCATTTCGTGCCTGAGCTGAAGCGTTTTTCCGGTAACGATCGCCGTGTGGTCAAATACCTGCGAGCACAACCGGAGGTCGAGGAAACACTTCGCCGCTTCAGTGACCTACTCGACTATCTGCTGCCACTTTATAAACGCGAGGGTAAGTCGTATGTGACTGTGGGCATCGGCTGTACGGGTGGACGTCACCGCTCGGTAATGATTGGCAACGAACTCGCCGCCAGACTAAGACGGGCCGGTTTCAATGCGCACGCCATCCATCGTGACGTAAAGCTGGCTAGCAAACGCCGCTGAACTCGCGGCGGAACGCCGAGAAGGTTGCCGATGACGAGGAGAGTTAGATGAGCATGAATCCGGAACAGAACTCCGCGCAGACCGATCAAAGAAAAGTGGCCGGTGTGATTGTTACACACGGCCATTTGGCAGGTGAGCTGCTGGCGGCAGCGGAAATGATAATCGGCCCAATCTCGCATATCACGGCTGTTTCCATCGGCTGGCATGACGACGTCGACGCCGCGCGCGATGAGGTACAACGCGCCATAACCAGAGTGTCACAAGGTGTCGGGGTGTTGTTGATGACCGATATGTTTGGCGGCACCCCGACTAACATCGCTTCTATGTTCCTTGAAGACGGGAAGGTCGAAGTGATTACCGGAATAAACCTGCCGATGGTGATCAAACTAGGGACTCAAACCGGACAGGGCTCGCTAAACGAGATTGCCCGCCGCGTCTGTGATCTAGGGCGCCAGGGAATCTACGTTGCCGGGGATCTCCTGACCCCCCAAAAGGACGGAAAGGCTTAGATGGTTGAACGCACGTTCACAGTAACCGGACAACTCGGGTTGCACGCCAGGGCGGCGGCCAAGTTGGTAAGGGTGGCCAGCGGTTTCGAGAGCGCTTTATGGCTGGAACGTACCGAGGGTGGACGCAGCGCCGATGCCAAGTCAATCCTAAGTGTGTTGATGCTGGCCGCAAGCAGCGGGACCGAGTTGCGTGCAATTGCGGAAGGTCCGGACGAGGAAAAAGCAATCGATGAGTTGGGAAGACTGTTTACAGACGGCTTCGGTGAGACAGAACATGTTGCCAAGCCTGCTCATAAGCAACGGCCCGAAATGCGTTGGAAAGGCTTAGGGGTTTCT
>DASSCG010000487.1:0-4002 GCA_035697925.1 Pyrinomonadaceae bacterium | reverse complement strand
CAACAAATATAGCGTTCAAGACGACATCAAACTTGGCCGCCAGGCAGCCGCCGAAGCCGAACAGCAATTTCCGCTGTTACGCGACGGCGAGGTGCAAAACTACGTCGAACGCGTAGGGCAACGTCTAGTGGCGTCTATTCCTTCTGAATTTCGTCACCCTGGATTTCAGTACACGTTCAAAGTGATCAATGCGCGCGACATAAATGCATTTGCGCTTCCCGGTGGTCCTATGTACGTCAACCGGGGCATGATCGAAGCCGCACGTCGTGAAGGCGAGATGGCTGGAGTGATGGCCCATGAGATCAGTCACGTGGCGCTGCGTCACGGTACGGCCCAGGCAACAAAGGGTCAGAAGTATGGAACGCTGGCCGGGATTTTAGGCATTGCTGGACAGGTTATCGGTGGGCCGGCTGGGGCAGCCGCACAAATAGCCGGACAGGGCGTTGGCGTTTACTTTCTTAAGTTCAGCCGTGAATACGAAACCGAAGCTGACATTTTGGGGGCACAGATTCTGGCTCGCTCAGGTTATGACCCACGCGATTTGGCGGCGATGTTTCAGACCATCGAACGGCAGAGTGGCGGCGGTGGTGGCGGATTTTTGAGCAGCCACCCCAGTCCTTCGAATCGGTATGCACGAATTAATCAGGAAGCCCAATACCTGCGGGTGGAAAATCCTATAGGGAATACCGCTGAATTTGCTCGAATCCAAAATAAGCTCCGAGGCCATGGTTCAGCTCCTTCGATGGCCGAGATTGCCCGCAGTGGCCAGCGTTATCCTTCGGAAGGTGGAAACTATCCGCAGGATGCTCCTGGCGGTCGTGTGGATTATCCATCAACGCGATATCGCAGTTACAACGAACTGGGCTTTTTGACCGTGAGTGTTCCTGATAACTGGAGAAAATTAGGCGACAACAACTCGGTTTGGTTTTCTCCAGAGGGAGGTTACGGACAATATCAAAACCAGGCAGTCTTTACTCATGGAGTCAATTTCGGTGTAGCTCAAACTCAGGGTGGAAACCTGCAACGGGCAACTGAAGAGCTAGTCAACAGCCTTGCCCAAGGTAACCGGAATTTACGGCAAACCTCTAACTTTCAGCGGGCCACCGTATCAGGGCGAGCAGGCTTGAGCACAGGACTGACTAACGTAAACGAGGCGACGGGTCAAACTGAATCGATTGTCCTGATCACGAGCCAACTGCGTAATGGCGCCCTGTTTTATATGGTTGCTGTTGCGCCCCAGAGTGAAGCGCGAAGTTTCGCAGCCGCCTTTAATAACACTCTTCGCTCAATTCGTATCAACGACTAGAGCGAGCTCAACTCCACCGAAAAAGCCCGCTTTCGAGCGGGCTTTTCTTATTAGTAAAACCCAGGCTAATCGTTGCCGCTCGCAACCTTCGCCTCTTGCCATAGAGATTCAAGCTCTTCGAGCGTAGCCAAAGTAAAGCTGCGATCTTCAGCTTGCAAACGCTCCTCAATATGCTTGAAACGCAAACGAAATTTTCGGTTGGTCAACTTGAGAGCTGCCTCGGGCTCAACGTGAAGATGACGGGCAATATTTGTTACTGCAAACAGCAGATCTCCGATTTCTTCTCGTACTCGAGTATGGTCGCCTTCCGATTGAGAATCAGCATGGACCTTAATTGCCTCCTGTAGCTCGCTGATCTCCTCCTGCACCTTCGCAAAAATATCTTCAATCTTCTCCCAATCAAACCCCACGCGGGCTGCTTTGGTAGAAAGCTGATGAGCTTCCATCAAGGCGGGAACTTTCGTAGAGACCCCATCAAGAATTGAGATGGGCGTGGTTGAATCAGAGGTCTGCGTACCTCTTTTTTCCTCAGCCTTGATGGCTTCCCAATTACGCAAGACTTCGGTCGACGTTTCAGCGTTGGCATCACCAAAAACATGCGGATGCCTACGGACCATCTTTGCATGAATGGTATCCGTTACATCATCTATCGTGAAGTCTCCCCGTTCGCCGGCAACCTGTGCGTAGAAAACTATTTGGAAAAGTAAGTCGCCGAGTTCGTCCCGCAGGTTGCTGGCGTGGCCCTCGCGCGCTTCTTCAACGGCCTCGAACGCTTCATAGGCCTCCTCCAAAAGCATTGGCGCGAGCGTCGCATATGTCTGTTCGCGGTCCCAGGGGCACCCTTGAGGTGAGCGCAAACGCACCATCAGCGCAATCAAATCGTTAAATGTGGCAGGCATGAATTCAGTCTAGAGTTCAACTCAGAAGTCTCCAAGTCGAAATGGAGTAGCTCCACGGGATCTCACTAAATTGATAGAAACAGCCTTTGTTGCTGGCTCAACGTTGTCCGGCGGATCTTCCTACCCCATCCCCTTCATTCAAGCACCATCTTGCTGCTCTTGCGATTCGGATGTTAACATCCAAAAAATATCCGAATTGATAAGGAAGTATCGCCCTTCAGAATTGAGGAAGGGAACGAGTAAACCTATGAACGAGGAACAGCCAAATTTCAAGGTAACAGACCGGCGCTTATTTAATCCTGATGGCACACCGCGAGATGTGCCTACGGAGGAGAAGGCGGAGTTGAAGCCCGCTACGACATCGGTTTCCGGCTCCGAACCCGTTACTGCCGCGGCGAGTCCTTCTCAGCCTTCTGCTGGGCGCCCAGCCACTGAGGCCCAGCCCGAGAGCTCAGCGGCGGACGTAGACGAGTTGCCTGACGCCGAAGACCCTGCAGGCTTCATCAACTTCGTTATGTCAATTGCCTCAAACGCGGCGTCTTCACTGGGAATGATGGAGCATCCCGTGACGCGCAAGCGCGAGGTAGATCTGGAGCTAGCCAAACACTGGATTGATGTGCTGGGAATGCTCGAGCAAAAAACCAAAGGGAACCTCGTACCGCAGGAAGAAAAGATTCTGGAAGGCTTGCTGTCAGATCTGCGAATGCAGTACGTCTCACTCAATAGCTCCCAATCAGCAAAAGCATCTCGCGCCTTCACCGGCCGCGATATCATAGGCGGCTGAACAACAGTTCAACGCCCAACGTCCAAAGTCCAACGTCATCCGCTCTGAGACTCATCTTGTAACGAATGGCCTCCGGCTTAGTTTGAATTGACTTTGGACGTTGGACGTTGGACATTGGACGCTCTCATGAAACTGACTTTCCTTGGCACAGGCACGTCTACAGGTGTTCCTTCGATTGGCTGTGACTGTGAAACGTGTGCTTCCATTGATCCAAGAGACAAGAGGCTTCGAGTCTCGATTCTGATAGAACACGGCGGCCAGACCGTGCTGGTCGATACGTCATCTGACTTTCGTCAGCAAGCTTTGCGCTACGGGCTGAAGCGGCTTGATGCGGTCCTGATAACCCACTGCCACGCTGATCACATTTTTGGCCTCGACGATATTCGCCCCTTGAATTTTCGCTACGGTGCCCTCGGAGTCTATGCAAACGAACGAGCGTGGCCCGACATTCGACGTATTTTCAAATACATCTTCGAGCCCTCGCACTTTGGCGGAGGACTTCCGCAAGTTATTCCCCACACAGTTATAGCCTCTGCACGCTTTTGCCTCGGAGAAGATCTCGAGATCACACCACTCGAAGTTATTCACGGGCGACTTCCAGTAATGGGTTATCGCTTTAATAATTTTGCATATGCTACCGACTTGAGTTTCATACCCCAGGACACGCTGGGTGAAATGTCTGATCTAGATGTGCTGGTCCTTGATTGCTTGCGCTTTAAGGAGCATCCCACGCATCTCTGGGTCGACAAGGCGCTTGAGTACGTGGAAAAGATCAGGCCGCGACGCACCTACTTCACTCACATAGCGCATGACATTAAACATGAGCGTGATTCCATTGGTCTTCCAGATGGAGTCTCGTGGGCGTACGACGGGTTGGTTCTTAGTGATGAGTGAGGAGCGGATCATTTTCATTTATCATTTATCATTTTTCATTTGTCATTGAGAACAGAATTGCGCGTTCTTTGGTCGCTAGTGTTTCACGCGAATGAAGACAAATGTTTTCTCGCCACGAA
>DASSCG010000486.1:0-3959 GCA_035697925.1 Pyrinomonadaceae bacterium | reverse complement strand
ACAAATCCAAGCAAATCAGGCTGAAGTCGAGCGTCAACGTTTAGAGCTTCAGCGCCTAAAGCGGCAGCAGGAATATTAACCCCTAGATGGATAACAATAGCCCTCATTTCTCATAGGCGATTCAGCACCGACGCCCGCCTCTTTCCGCTGTGACAAGTGACTGCGGATCACTGGTCGTGGCCCACTCACATTACCTACTGAGATCTCCAGCAGCGACACATGGTCCCTACTCAGACAGTGAGTCTGCGGCCACTGCCGTGGTGTCCCCCCCTGCCAGTGGGTAGGCTCATCTCGTCGGAATCAATCGGTGAAACGTTCGCTTGCAGTAACAACAGCATCACCGCAGTCGAATACTTTCGAGCAACGCAACGCTTGCTGTCGAACTTGATCACAGAGCCAGTCCTTACCGCCAGATAACTGCTGGACGGCGTGCGCGGATATCGGTTCGACAAACTGGAGCCGGCCGCGCCTGTCGCCGGGGGTATGTTTCGAGATTCTACCCGGCGGTAGTACGCACCTTATGACTGGTTGATTACATTGCTGCGCGGGAGGAGCAGGTTAGCTAAAGCCTCCTGATTTCGTATGTACCAAACGGATGACGCTATCAGAGTGATAATTGCTGCTGAGATGATTAACGCCTCTTCCTTATGGTTGGACTAAATGTGGCGAAAAAGTGCGGACCACTTCAGCTTCCAACTCTTCGCGCGCGGTCAAGGTTTCGCCCAGCATACGAGTGAGGTCGGACGATTTCTCTACAGCGATGGCGTGAAAGGATCATAAAGCCGGGGACCGGTAGGAATCGCCGGTGTGGCTTCTTCAACCAGGTGAGAACGTGCTTCACAGAGAAACAAGCAAGCATCGCCACAGATACAACAACGAATGCCACTGCAACCATCACGTCCCATACCATCGGAGCAACCTCCTCCTGACTGACACCCCTGAGCCGAACGAAAAGAGACGGTTTTTGATCACAAAGTTGTCTCTCATCGAGAGTGATAGGTTTTCGACTTTTAGTTTTTCATGAATCTCCTATCGATTAAATTCGCTAGGAAATAGCCGATGAGCGCGGAAGCGGTGACGCCGAGGACCGCTGCAATGAGGAAATAGCTCAACAGTAGCGTCATATGTTCTTCTCCTGGCCCCAAAGTTTGGGCCTCGCCGGCGCAGCGCCCTTTGATAGCTTCTCAAAGGTGGGCACAACGCTGTCGCTGCGCAGCGAGGGCGCGGTTAGTAGCACAACTGCTACGGGTGAATCAAGGGGCGCACCGCAGCCTTGCTACGGTCTCAGCTTGCCGGAGTCACGCCGCGTCATATATCATCACTGAAGAAATTAGGAGAGAACAACAATGAGTGGAAAGCCATTTTAAGTAGGCGGAGTTATAAACCTTGCAAACGGCGAAGAGACAAAAGACACTCAGTTACGAGATCGCTGAGGATAGGCTTTTTGTTGTGGAGTTTGTCGGCAAAACGGTTTGTGCAGCAGAATCAAATTCTCTTTGTAGCGCTTGAAGTCTACACGAACTCCGTCCCAGGCATTTATCCGATTGTCACAAGCGGAACCTCGACTATTGCAGATCTGCTTTTCCAGCTAGAGAATTTGGTGTCAACGGGTACTGTTTTATGCAGACCCTGATAGTCAAATTTTAGTGACTGCAGCGCGACACAATGGTAGTGCGGCCGCTCGGATTTTCGTGGACATCTCTGGCAGGTTCGTCCAACCTTAATTGTCACACCGAAGCCGCAAGCTCGCACGTTGCATCTTTTGAGCAGAGATCGTATCCGCGACGGCAGACGTCATAGACTACCTGGTGCTACCTTCCGTATACCTTCGCCACGGCTTCGCCCGACGTGATTACATCGCGTCCATCGCGGCAACAAATAGTTATTCTTATGCCTCGGATGCTTTTTGCATCGGATCTTTTGACGGGTTTGAAATCTTGTGGAGCGGTATCGCTCACGCTTCCATCCTAGCATGCCGTTCGGAAGGCGGTGGAGATAACTGCGGTGGAATAACTGTTGTAGCAACGTCAATATGTCAGGTTAACAGCAAAGGGAAAATGTCAAGGTGTGAGTTCATGAGGTTGATTCAAAGATCTGGTCAAGGTCCATAGCGAAACATGTCCCGCTTACTGTTGGTTCGGTATAAGCCGATGGGTGAACCGTTTTGAAGTCGAAGCGGGTGATTCTTTGTTCTTTGAAGAAGAACTCCACCGAGCCATCTAACAAGACATGGACATTGATTTCTTAGCGGCGTAAGAGCGCTGATCAGACTAGGCCCCGTAGGAACCGACTTAAATCTAAAAAATCGGGGGGAAAAGCAAAGAGAAGTCTCAGTGCCAGGGGAAAAAGGCAAGCGAAGGCTTGGTCGAAAGCGCCTTGCCTACAAATGCCGACAAATTGTTTGTCATTCGTCCAAGTCTTAAGCTCTCGGGGCGGTGAGCACGAACCTTTGGCCCTCGCCGCGAGCACCCCTCACTTCGACATGATGCTCTTTTCGATAGTCTTGCATTTAAGATCATATCCATGGTTTTTGGACGAGACATCACGAGCTGACCGGCCCTTACTCCATAGTGACGCATCACGTACCGGACGGCAGCGCGCTCCACTAACTTGTTCTGTTCGGGCCTTCCGAACCCCGCGCCCCCTACGCGTTCGCTCAACTCTGGTTTCCGGCGGCGCCGCAACCCGCGCGATGCCCACCAAGTTCGTTTCGATACGTTTAATAGGCGAGCACCGTGTCCCCAACACGTGCTTTGTCAAGTTCAGGGACGAGTTCAGTTGCGCCCCATTTATGAGGCTGTGGCGACGAGATTACATGCGTGGGATAATTCTCAAACTTTGGTACATGAAGGCTGATGCTAAGTACGGCTTCTAGATTAGTGAAAAGATTGAAGTGACAGCAACCACCAAAAACTCTTGGCACACAACTGGTACATGATTTAAAGGGGTTTAGAGCTAGAATCTGTAAGTAAGTAGAAGGGTTGGCGCGCCCGGAGGGATTTGAACCCCCAACCCCCAGATTCGTAGTCTGGTGCTCTGTCCAATTGAGCTACGGGCGCTTGGCAAACGACGCTGACCTCAAGAGGACATTGGGGATTTCCTGGAACAGTATAAAAATCGATCCTCTCAGGCTGAGATCCAACGCTTATCGCCGGAACAGAGAAATTAACATAGCAAATATCGCTTTTCTAGGCATAATCGCGAATCCCTGAGAGACAGCTTGGAACTGTCGTCGAGTCCAGATTCCCTGATCTGCGTTTGAGATGCATTCGATCAGCTTACGCTTGAGAGCGTTTAGTGCATTACGTTGAGGCTGCGGGTTGACGTAAAGCAAAAGGACTTGACGCCCGGTCGCCTTATCGATAAACAGAGCTGACCGGATTGGAGGATTAATCATGCCAGCTACCCTCGAGTCATTTGCTTCTGAGTGCCGCCAAATTCTTAAAGCGGATCCCGGGCCGGCGGGCAGAGAACAGGTACGCGAACTCGTTCAGCAGATTCTTAAAGATGAAACGTTTGTCACGACCTACATCAACGACAACACACCCGATCGTCAGGTGATTTACGAGGATCCGGAACTCGGTTTTTGCATCTGCGCCCACTTGAACCGGGGCTCTAAAGAAGCGAATCCTCACGATCACGGCAGTTCCTGGGCGATATACGGCCAGGCATTTGGGGAAACGGAGATGAGCGAGTGGGAAATTGTTGAGCCTGCCAGCGAAGCCAAGCCCGGCAGAGTGCGCCGTAAGAAAGTTTACTCCCTCAAGCCCGGGATGGCGCACCTTTATAACGAGAACGAAGTGCATTCGCCCAAGCGAGTCGCGGCAACCGGGCTCATTCGCATCGAGGGAACCGACACCCAGAAGTTGAAGCGACTCCCCTACAAAGCAATTGGATCAGTCCAGGACTATATTCCCCTCGCAGACAATCTCACGCGCATCTTTATCTTCCCGCAAGCC
>DASSCG010000485.1:0-7235 GCA_035697925.1 Pyrinomonadaceae bacterium | reverse complement strand
GCGCTCTACGCTTCCAAAATCTGCTCATATGCGCAAGGCATGAATCTGATTCGCGCTGGATCGGAAAAGTGGAATTGGAACATTAACCTTGGAGAAGTATCACGCATCTGGAAGGGCGGGTGCATCATTCGCGCTCAGTTTTTGGACAAGATAAAGCAGGCTTACCAGCGCCGGCACGACCTTCCTAATCTGCTGCTCGATTCGGACTTCAAAGCGTGGGTTGAAGAAGCGCAGCCAAACTGGCGACTCGCGGTGACCACGGCGATGCAGAATGGTGTGCCTGTGTTGGCGATGGCCTGCAGCTTGAACTACTTCGACATGTATCGGGCTGCCAACCTGCCGCTCAATCTGACGCAGGCGCAGCGGGACTTTTTCGGGTCGCACACTTACGAGCGAATCGATAAGCCCGGGGCGGCCCCGGTACATACAGAGTGGGAAGAGATACTGGAGAAACAGTGAGCGCTGTATTAGAAAATCCCCTGCGACAGGGCATCCGGCTTGAACAAACCGCTGAGCCTTGTATCGTCGTCATCTTTGGCGCTTCGGGAGACCTGACTAAGCGGAAGCTCGTCCCTGCGCTTTACCGACTGGTCCAGGAGCGCCTCCTACCGGCCGAGTTCGCCATCGTCGGTTTGTCGAGGACCGAAATGAGCGACGGCGCGTTTCGCGAGAAGATGAAAGAGGCTGTCGAGCAATACTCGGAGGCGAAACAAGTCGAAGCAGAGGTCTGGAACTCATTCGCGCAGGGACTCTATTACCTTGCCACGGACATCGGTAACCCTGACGATTACAAGAAGCTAGCCGATCTGCTTGACCGCGTCGATCGCGAGCGAAGTACAAGCGGTAACCGCCTCTTTTATCTGTCCGTCGCTCCCCGGTTCTACGCCGCGGCAGTTGATCAACTGGGGCGCGCCGGGCTCACGAAAGCAAAGGATGGGAGTTGGGTGCGTGTCATTATCGAGAAGCCTTTCGGAACGGATCTCGAAAGCGCTCAGCAATTGAATAAGCAGATTCTCGAACAGCTCGACGAATCGCAGATTTATCGTATCGATCATTACCTTGGTAAGGAAACGGTTCAGAACCTTCTTGCTTTCCGGTTTGCCAACGGAATGTTTGAGCCGCTATGGAACCGCCACTACATCAACCACGTGCAGATCACCAACGCGGAATCGGTCGGTGTTGAAGGGCGCGGCGGTTACTATGAAACGGCCGGTGTGGTGCGCGACATGATCCAGAACCACGTGTTTCAGGTTTTGTCGCTGGTCGCGATGGAACCGCCCGCGCACCTCGGTTCGGAAGCTGTGCGCGACGAGAAGATAAAAGCGATGACTGCGGCACGAGAATTCACACCCGAACGAGTGAGAACCGAGTGTGTGCGCGGCCAGTATGGACCAGGATCAATCGGCGGCCAACCCGTTCCCGGTTATCGCGAAGAAAATGGGGTAGCACCCGATTCGACGACCGAAACCTTCGCCATGCTGACAATGTACTTCGACAACTGGCGTTGGGCCGGTGTGCCGTTTTACATTCGTTCCGGTAAGCGCCTGCCGAAGCGCGTGACGGAAATCGCGATTCAGTTCCTGGCAGCTCCTCATCATCTCTTTGGCACGGAGGTTATGAAAAAGGTTACCGCTAACCAGCTAATCATCCGCATCCAACCTGACGAAGGAATTTCACTGCGATTCGCCGTCAAGGTACCGGGTCAAATCACCCACATCCGCGATGTGAATATGGACTTTCGGTATGGGTCATCGTTCGGTGTTCAGCTAGCCGAAGCTTACGAGCGTTTGTTGTTGGACTGCATTCTTGGCGATTCGACGCTTTATGCTCGCAGAGATATGACTGAGCGGGGATGGGAAATCGTCATGCCGATTCTGGCTGAGTGGGCGGCCACAAAAAGTGAAGTTGCATTTCCGAATTACGAGGCAGGAAGCTGGGGGCCGTCAGAGGCTGATGAATTGATCGAGCGCCAAGCCAGCCACTGGCGCCGTCCGTGAGGGAATTTTTTATTTTTGAGTTTGATTTTTGATTATGGAGTGTCAGCGAGGAGTAGCATAGACTTTAGTCTGTGTAGCGGGTACGGAAGCACAGACTAAAGTGTGCTACGGGGTGTGAGAATGCCGCTAGAAACACAGTTCAATCCAGTTCCCGGCGTGCCTTCAAAGGGCATCGATGTCGCACGCATCGAGAAGGAGCTGGCTGCGATGTGGGCGAATGCCAGCGATGGTGAAAACGGAACTCGTTCAGGGGTAATTCGGGCCTGTGCACTAAACCTGATCGTCTACACTACGCCGCGGGACGATCGCCAGAGTCTTGAAGATCTGCTTAGCCAGGTGAATGAACAACATCCCGGACGAACGCTGATTCTCGTGGCCGACCGCGAGACAAAGGAACCCAGGCTCGAAGCCTATCTTTCTACGCGCTGCCGGCTTTTGGGCGCCACCGGTAAGCAGATTTGCGGCGAGCAGATCACCATCGAAGCGAGTGGGCCGATTGTCCAGACCGCAGCGACAGCTGTCGCTCCGTTGCTGGTTCCCGATGTTCCGGTTTACCTTTGGTGGAAGGATATCCCTCACTACGAGGATAAGCTTTTTGACCGCCTGGCCCAAATGGCTGATCGCATCGTCATTAATTCGGCGGCCTTTGATCATCCGTACGATGACTTACTGCGACTGTCGCAAATGATTTCTGACTCGTCGCGACCAGTGCGAGTGAGTGACCTGAACTGGGGCGAGCTTACTTCCTGGCGCACGTTACTGGCCAGCTTCTGGGACGTGCCCGATTATCGCCCGCTGCTGGACAAGATCGATCGTGTAGAAATCAAGTATCGTCCTCCAGCTGACTCGCCTAAGAAGATTGCTACCAAGGCGCTACTGCTCGCGAGCTGGTTCTCATCGCGGCTCGGCTGGAAGGTTGTCGGCGACCGGGTGCGTCCCATTGAAGGAGCTATTGAGTGCGATTTCAGCTCGGGTGACCACGACATTACTTTCTCCCTGATTGCAGACATGACCACGGAACTAAACGATGGCAAGATTTCATTGGTCGCTCTTTCAGCAACGAAGGAAGCAGCAGAGTTTTCGGTCGCGCTGCGAGCCGGCGCTACCAAGCTTGAAACCGAAGCAAGATTTGACGCTGCGCATTCAGTCGGTCGTGTGCTGAGCTATCAAATGCGCAGCGAAGCAGAACGTTTGAGCCGCGAGCTGGCTTTTCTCACCCACGATGCTATCTACGAGGAATCAGTGGCCCAAGCTGCACAACTGGTCGGGGCAATAATCAACTACGAACGGAACTAGGAGAAGATCGACGGCGGTTAAGACTGATCAAATATGATCCTTGCGGGAGACATCGGTGGCACGAAAACCAATGTAGCTCTTTTCCAGACTAACGGGAGCGAAGTTGGTAAAGTTATAAGACAGCGAACCTTTCGGAGCGCGGATTACGATTCGCTTGAAACCATTCTCAAAGAGTTCGTTGGCGACACTGAGTTAATTACCAGCGCTTGCTTTGGGATTGCCGCCCCGGTGGTTCAGGGGCACGCCAAGACTCCCAATCTTAACTGGACTGTGAACGCCCAATCCCTCGCCAAGGTGCTGGAAATTGATCGAGTCGGTCTAATTAACGATCTGGAAGCGACCGCACGCGGAATAGCCACTCTGAATGATTCGCAATTACTGACGCTCAATGCAGGCGACCCAAAGCGCGGGGCCGATCGTGCTCTCATTGCTGCCGGAACTGGCCTGGGGGTGGCCGGGATTTTCTATCGGGACGGCGAATATGAGTTCATACCCTCCGAGGGAGGACATGTCGATTTTGCGCCGCGCACAGAACTTGAGATAGAACTCTTGCGCTATCTCATGGAAAAGCTTGCCGGCCGTGTAAGTTACGAACGCGTCCTTTCAGGGCCAGGCTTTTTAAACCTCTATTATTTTCTTCGCGACCGCAAGTATGCGGAGGAGCCGGCCTGGCTTGCCCACGAAATTGAATCTGGCAATAAAGCCGCAGCCGTTGCTAAAGCGGCTTTAGCGAACAAATCTGAGCTGGCAGTCAAGGCTTTAGATATCTTTGTCTCCATCTACGGAGCCATGGCCGGAAACCTGGCTCTGATGATGATGTCGATGGGAGGCCTTTACGTCGGCGGGGGGATCGCTCCGAAGATTTTGGAGAAACTTAAAGACGGCACCTTTATGAGGGCGTTTAGCAACAAAGGCCGGTTCTCTTCCCTGCTTGCAAGCGTTCCTGTTTACGTCATTCTCGATGACAAGACGGCACTATTTGGCGCCGCACGCGGAGCGCTCGACGTCAGCGAGTAGATTCAAATGGAAGCTACCGGAACTGCTCCAGACATTCGAATTCTCGAAGACGATGATGAAGTCGCACGCGCGGCAGCAAATTACTTCGTCGACCTGGCGCTCAGATCCATCTCAAATGTGGGACGCTTTAGCGTGGTGCTGTCAGGGGGTTCGACCCCGCGACGCGCCTACGAGTTGTTGGCAACGGAAGATTATAGAAGTCGTATCGCGTGGCCACAGGTTCATTTTTTCTTCGGTGATGAGCGGTGTGTTCCGGTCACGGACGCGACCAGCAACTATCGAATGGCGCACGAAGCAATGATTTCCCTCTTACCTATCCCTAAGCGGAATATTCATCGAATAGTAGGAGAAGGAGACGCGGTGGCGAATGCAAGTTTGTACCAAAGCGACTTGCAGACGTTTTTTGACGATGCACCATGGCCGCGATTTGACCTTGTGCTGCTTGGCATGGGTGACGACGGCCACACAGCATCGCTCTTTCCCGGCACCCCCGCCTTAAACGAACGGAACGCATGGGTGCTGGCAAACTGGGTTGAAAAACTAAATGCGTATCGAATTACATTGACTGCGCCCGCCATTAATCAAGCTGCCAATGTACTTTTCCTCGTCACAGGCGCGGGTAAGGCCAAAGCATTGCTTCGGGTGTTACGAGGCGCACGCGATCCTCAAAAACTACCCGCTCAGTTGATTCAACCTTCCAACGGCTCGCTTCTCTGGTTCGTTGACGAAGCGGCAGCTCGAGATCTCTGAATCGCATTGCGAAAGATGGAACTACAAATAGTTTACAAAACGACGCCAACGTACACTGTTTTGGCGCCCGATTCATAGAACCTGAGCAGGCCGCGCGAATGCTTCGCCTCTTTTTGGAGACCGACTTCGTCGGCGAAAGGCATACGCATCGAGTTGAGAAGCTTTCGGCGCTCGACAGAAAAGGTGGCTACCCTGAACTTCTTCGAACCGCGGGATTACTGTTGAACCTTGAGTCATTCCACCCTGCGTACGCAGGCGGCAGCACTACTAACACATGCTATTGAATAATCACGGGGCGAACAACGCGGCCTGCGTTCCAAGTCTGAATTCCCGATGAAAACTAAAGAGCACCTTAGGTTACAAGAGAACCACACCACACCCGTCCCGCCGTGGAGAAAATGGGGCCCATACGTGTCTGAACGTGCGTGGGGGACGGTGCGTGAAGACTATAGCCCCTATGGCACCGCGTGGGATTTCTTTCCTCACGACCTCGCCCGCTCCAAGGCATATCGCTGGGGCGAAGACGGCCTGGCGGCTATCTGTGATCGCTATCAGATCATGATCTTTGCGCTGGGGTTATGGAACGGTCGTGATCCGATCTTGAAGGAAAGGCTTTACGGACTGGTCCCAGGTGAGGCTAACCACGGCGAAGACGTAAAGGAGTATTATTTTTATCTTGACTCCACTCCCACGCACTCGTACATGAAGTACCTGTATAAATATCCCCAGTCCGCATTTCCCTACTCGAAGCTGATCGAAGAGAACAGTCGCCGTCGCGGCCGGCAACAACCCGAATACGAACTTATTGACACGGGCGTCTTCGACGAAGATCGCTACTTCGATGTGTTCGTCGAGTATGCGAAAGCAGATCCTGAGGACATCTGCATTCGCATTGAAGTTGCCAATCGTGGACCGGAAGACGCTGCCATACATGTGCTGCCGCAGATCTGGTTTCGAAACAGCTGGGGTTGGGGACGTGAGCCCCGACCGGAACCGAGCATTCGCCTAGGACCCGCGGGCAAGAACTTCAAGAGCCTGGAAGCTGATGACTCTCAGGCTGAACAGCTGCCAACCTTATCCTTCGAATATCATGTTGGTAAGCGCTACCTTTACTCAGATACGGACGGCCAGCCGCTGTTCACCAATAATGAGACCAATTCACCGCGCGTCTGGGGATCGGGCGCGCAGAGCCGAACTCCTTTCGTCAAAGACGCGTTTCATCGCTACATCGTCAATGGTGAAGAATGTGTGAATCCCGCGCAGGTTGGCACCAAGGCGTGCTTTCACTATTCGGAGCGCAATGTTCCCGCCGGCGGCTCAATCGTTATCAACCTGCGCTTCACTAACAAGGTTCTAAAGCAGCCACTAGCGGACGTAGAGAAGATCGTCGCGGAACGAAGGGCTGAAGCCGACGAGTTTTACGATGCCATCCATCCTGCGAAAGCCAGCGAAGACGAGCGCCGCATTCAACGTCAGGCTCTCGCCGGTATGCTCTGGAGCAAGCAGATTTTCTTTTATGACGTCGACGTATGGCTCAATGGTGATAATCCCAACTGGCCACCACCCGAGTCGAGACGTCGAGGCCGCAACACGCGTTGGTTGCACCTGAATTCAATGCGGGTGCTTTCGATGCCTGACAAGTGGGAGTATCCCTGGTTCGCGGCCTGGGATCTGGCGTTTCACTGTGTTCCGCTCGCGCTGGTCGATCCGGAGTTTGCGAAAGAACAGTTGTGGTTGTTGCTCTTTGAGCAATTTCAGCATCCGAACGGTCAGATTCCCGCTTATGAGTGGGAATTCTCTGATCTGAATCCGCCGGTCCACGCATGGGCCGTCTGGCGGGTTTACAACATGGACCGGATACGTTCGGGCAAAGCCGACCGCGAATTTCTCGAAAAGTGCTTTCACAAATTGCTCATCAACTTCGCATGGTGGGTGAACAAGGTAGATAGTGAGGGCAACAATATTTTCGAGGGCGGCTTTCTGGGCCTAGACAACATAACGGTCATCGACCGCAGCCACGAGTTACCGCGCGGGGCGAAGCTTGAACAATCCGATGCCACGGGATGGATGGGCTCCTTTTGCCTCTACCTGATGCGCATCGCCCTGGAACTCGCGAAAGAAAACAGTGTGTACGAATCGCTGGCGACCAAATTCTTCCAGCACTACGTCTACGTG
>DASSCG010000484.1:0-3955 GCA_035697925.1 Pyrinomonadaceae bacterium | reverse complement strand
TGGGCCATGGTCTTTGGCAGAGTCGCTTCGGTTCAGATTCGGCAATCATAGGTAAGTCGCTGACACTCAACAATCAAAGCTACACCGTCCTGGGCGTAATGGCTCCCAACTTTCAGTTTCCCGTTGGCTTCGGCTATATGGGAAAAGTTCTGAACGACCCAACAGATCTCTACGTTCCGATCGCAGCTTCCGGCAACGAGGCAAGCCGTGGCAACTATTCATTCTTTGCCCTGGGCCGGCTCAAGCCCGGCGTCACAATTGATCAGGCGCGGGCCGAGATGACCACCATCGAGCGTCGTCTTGAACAACAATACCCCGATAGCAACACCGGTATCGGCATAAGCCTGATTCCTACTCAAGAGCAAACTGTGAAAGAGATTCGTCCGGCGTTATTGGTGTTGCTGGGAGCAGTGGCGTTCATGCTGCTGATAGCCTGCGCCAACATCGCGAATCTTCTGCTCGCTCGGGCAGCCTCGAGGCAAAAGGAGATTGCGATTCGTACCGCCCTCGGCGCTAGCCGGCTACGCGTCCTGCGACTGTTGCTGGTGGAAAGCTTGATGCTTTCGCTCGCGGGCGGTCTGCTGGGATTGTTGTTTGCACTCTGGGGTACTGACGCCCTCATGGCGTTCACACCCGACAACATTCCCCGTATGAATGAAGTCGGAGTGGATGCTCGAGTGTTTGGCTTCACGCTCGCCGTCTCGCTCTTAACCGGAATTGTGTTCGGATTGATTCCTGCAATTCACGCCTCAAAACCCGATCTGAATGAAGCGCTGAAAGAAGGTTCGCGAGGCGCAATGGGAAGCTCCGCAGGCAAGCGCACCCGAAGCGTTCTAGTCGCGGTTGAGGTCGCGCTCTCGCTGGTGCTGTTAATTGGCGCCGGCCTGATGATTAAGAGCTTCGCGCGGCTCCAGCAGATGAATCTCGGGTTCAACCCGGACAAGGTTCTGGCAGTGACTCTGAGTCTTTCGCAGTACAGCTATCCAGAAGCTCGTGAGCAGGCAGCGTTTTTTCAGGAGACACTCAATCGGCTGCAAACACTGCCCGGCGTACTGTCCGCGGGCGCAACCACTGCTCTGCCGCTGACGCTTGAGCTTTCCGGCTCCGATTTCCGCATCGAAGGCCATCCCGAACCTGAAGCTGGAAAAGAAATGCTCATCCACACCCGCAGCGCCAGTCCGGGTTATTTCGGAACCCTCGGTATTAGCTTGTTAAAAGGACGCGATTTCTCCGATCGAGATAAAAGCGACGCGCCCAAGATTGCCATCATCAACAACGAACTGGTCCGCACTTACTTTGCCAACGAAGACCCTTTGGGCAAACGAATCACCTTCGACGATGGGCAGTCCTGGATTTCAATCGTGGGCGTAATCGGAGATGTGAAGCAACTTGGTTTGGATTCAAGTGCTAAACCCGAAGTCTATTTTCCTTACCTTCAAGTGTCGGAACCGACGATGAGCCTGGTAGTTCGCACTGCGTCGGATCCTTTGAGTCTGGCGGCTGGAGTCAAGAATGAGGTTCAAGCGATTGACAAGGACCTTCCTATCGATGAAGCCAAAACCATGCAACAGCTTCTGGCAGAGTCGGTTTCTGGCCGACGATTCAACATGCTGCTGCTGAGCATGTTCGCGTCGGTCGCACTCGTACTTGCCGTGGTGGGAATTTACGGCGTGATGTCCTACACAGTGACGCAGCGTACCCATGAGATTGGCATACGTGTGGCGATTGGGGCGCAATCGCGCGATGTTTTCCGGATGGTGATCGGTCAAGGAATGAGGCTGACAATAATCGGAATTGCCTTTGGTTTGGTTGGCGCTTTCGGTCTTACGCGATTGATGACGAGCATGCTCTTTGGCGTGGAACCAACCGACACGGCGACGTTCGTCACTATCGCCGTGCTGCTCACAGTCGTGGCTCTTGTCGCCTGCTACATACCAGGCCGCAGGGCAACGAAAGTCAATCCACTTGTAGCGCTGCGGTACGAGTGAAGGGATTTTAGATTTTTGATTGGTGATTTTTGATTTTTGACTAAACCAGGAAATCAAAAATCGGCAATTAAAAATCGGTCGTTAGTTTCGGGAGGACAAAAAGTTGACCCTACTTAAAGACCTGAACTACGGAATGCGGATGCTGGCCAAGACCCCGGGTTTTACTCTGGTTGCCGTGATTTCTCTCGCCCTGGGAATCGGTGCTAACACAACTGTGTTTACGCTGCTCGACGCGATCATGCTTCGCTCTTTGCCGATCGAGAATCCGGAGCGGATGGTAGACATTGCCACGCTGATACCTGGCAACGAGCCGCATTATGATTACTCCTATCCGGCTTACTCGGCGCTGCGTGATGGCAACCAGACGCTATCAGGCATCGTTGCCTATAGCGACACCAATCTCGGCCTTACCGCAGGCGATCAAACCGAGCGCATCCGCGGAGAGATCGTCAGTGCGAATTATTTTTCTGTCCTCGGTCTTCGTCCAGTAATGGGATCCGCCTTCGCTCCCGACGATGAGCGGCCCGGAGCCCAGCGCGTCGCGGTTATTAGCGAAGCCCTGTGGCATCGACGTCTGGCGAGTGATCCCGCTGTGGTCGGCAAGACGATCACGTTGAATGGGCGTACGTTTTCAATCGTCGGCGTGACGCCTAAGCGGTTTGCGGGACTACGGCGCGGACTTCAGACCGACGTGTGGATCGCGCTTCCGCACATGGCTGATTTCGAAGGCAATCCCAAACTCATGAGCTCGCCGAACCTGAGTTGGTTAAGTCTCGCGGGCAAACTGAAACCTGGAGTAACCATTGAACAAGCGCAGTCGCAAATAACTTCACTCTTACCAGGTATTTCCGACGGGGCCCGACAAGACGGGAACTGGCGGGTGGTGATGACCAGGGCTGCTGGCGGAAATGAAGCTTATGTCGCCGAGTTATCTCGCCCGTTGACCATGCTTCTCCTGGCGGTAGCGCTGATCCTGTCAATCGCCTGCGCGAACGTGGCCGGTCTCTTACTAGCCAGGGCAAGGGTGCGAGGGAAAGAGATTGGAATTCGCCTGGCGTTGGGAGCAAGTCGTCTGCGCATTGTGCGACAGCTTGTCACTGAGAGTTTGCTGCTAGCGCTGGCGGCAGGAGTGCTCGGACTGCTCATGGCTGTGTGGACGTCGGGACTCGCTTCGGGTTTGCTGACGAGTGAGGGAGTAGAACTGGCCATTGATGTTTCACCAAACATCCGGGTCTTGCTGTTCACGCTGGCCATCTCGGTCCTGACAGTTCTCTTGTTTGGGATAGTTCCCGCACTCCGTGCATCGAAACTTGATCTCGTTCCAGTTCTCAAAGATTCAACCTCGACTCCAGCCTCTCGCCGTGGTCCTTCGTTGCACAGCGTGCTAGTCGTCACGCAGGTAACCTTGTCGCTGGTACTACTCGCCGGAGCGGGTCTGTTTCTTCGTAGTCTTTGGAAACTTCAGTCAATCGAAAAAGGATTCACCGGCGAGAACGTCCAGGCGATGTCACTCGACATGGAACTCCAGGGGTACGACGCCTCGCGTGGCAAAACTTTTTATCCCGCGGCGTTGGAGAGTCTGTCGTCGTTACCGGGTATTCAGTCGGCAAGCTTAGCCAGCGCCTTACCGGTCACGGCTGGAGGCACCCGCATTCAATTGGACGCTAATGCTACCAGGCCCTCAGTCAACGAAGAGATATCAATGGACATTGTCGCCGCATCCCCACGCTTTTTCGAGACCATGGGCTTACCACTGTTGCGCGGACGAGACTTCCGGCACGTCGACACTGAAAAGTCAGCGAATGTGATGATCGTCAACGAGACGATGGCGAAGAAGTTTTGGCCGGGTAGTGACCCTGTAGGCCAGACTTTCTACGACGGCGATAGCACGTATGAGGTGGTCGGCCTTGCTCGCGACACCAAGTATCGAAACCTTCGCGAGACGCCGCGCATGTCCTTTTATCTTC
>DASSCG010000483.1:0-3384 GCA_035697925.1 Pyrinomonadaceae bacterium | reverse complement strand
TTCAGCTCGGGATCACAGCGTAAATCGTATTCATGCGGATCGTTCACAATCACAGCGCGAGTCAGCGTTGCGCGGGTTTCGTGACGGGAAAACCCGTGTGTTAGTAGCAACTGACATCGCAGCGCGCGGCTTGGACGTGGATCTCGTTTCCCATGTCATTAACTATGACGTACCTGCAGCCCCTGAAGATTACATCCATCGTATAGGTCGCACTGGAAGAGCAGGAAATCAGGGTCGAGCGATTACCATCGTAACTCCCGTTGATGAGCTCTCGATGCGTGCGATCGAACGTTTGACTGGACAGCCGGTTAAGCGTGTACTGCTGCCGGGCTTTGGTGGGACGAACCACGATACGCACGTTAGCCGAACGACTTCTGCCGCAAGACGTGGCAGACCAGTTTCTTCGGCAGTGTTCACGCGTTCGTTTCGACCTCGTCGGGCAAGTCGATAAAGGCCTGTAGCATTTAAGTGATTGGTGGAAGCGATCGTCAAAGGTCGCTTCCCGGTTACTCGTTTCTCGGACTCAAATCATCAATGATCCTAAAGGAGCAACTGATTGGCTAAAGACGATCTGATTCCTGCAGAGGGCACGATTATCGATAAGCAGCCCAACGCATTTTTCAAGGTACAGCTCGAAAACACCGAGCACGTGGTACTTGCAGTCATCTCGGGCAAGATGCGTAAGAATCGCATCCGTATTTTAGTCGGCGACCGCGTGAGCGTTGAGATGTCGCCGTACGACCTGACGAGAGGTCGGATAACCTACCGGTACAAGTAAATTAGGAGGATAGTGTGGACAAGCAAACAGCAACAGCTACCGCTGAGGAAACTGTAGAAAAGCCGGCGTTTGTCGTTGGCGAGCGAGTGGAGAAGTTTTGTGTTAAGTGTCAGGAAGAACGCGGTCACGTAATTGCTTCCTTAACCAAACGGGGAAAGATATCGCGGGTTAGTTGCCCGAAATGCGGGACACTCGGGACTTTCAAAAGCGGCGCAGCCTCTGGCACCAAACGAAAGGTTGATCCTGGCGCACCTTATGATCGGACACGCTCGTATCGCACCGGTCAAACAATGGTGCACCCGACATTCGGACAAGGCGAAGTAACGGCTTTGATTGAACCATTGAAAATTGACGTGCTGTTCGCAGATCGCATCCGCCGTCTGATTCACGCACAGCCAGCCAATCACTGATCTGGCGACTGTGTAGCCAGCATGTATACAGCAAACGATGCCAGCCAGTGCTCACCTGCATAGTCTCCACTAGCAACGTGAGCGAGCGCATCCTTGCCGTGTAGCCTCGCCGACTCATTCAAAATTCTCCGCGCTGGATCATTGCGGGGCAAAGCACTTGCGATGCTCCGCATGCACCAGGCGCGGCTGAGATTGAGTCCATCAAGATGAACAATCTTAGGATCTGTACGATCGGTCACCACCGCAGGCCGCAGTAGATTCCGTAATCCTCCACGAGCTAACCCTGGCAAAAAGCGGTGAAACCAACGCCGAAACTCTGCTGGATTTAACACTCTTCGCATTAGATCTGCTTCCATCAACGCTGGTGAGAAAAAGTCTTCACCACCCGGCTCCCAAGCCCCTGGATAATTCACGTCATTTTTAAAGTAAGTGAGACTCCGCTCGATGATCATCGCCTCAAGGTTCTCATTACCCGCCGACCTTGAGTAATCCAGCGCAAATGCCAATCCGAAAGCGGTGTTTGGGTGTACCCCAGTGCGAATGGGGTAGGTTTGCTTGGGAAGGAATGCGAGATACCGGCTTGTCAGTGCCTCAATCAACGGCTGCAGATTTCCCGACCAAACGCGCGCTTCAGAGTCCGTCCAAAGGTGCAGTTCTTCTGCGAGCTTGAGTAGCCATGCCCAGCCATAAGTGCGTTCAAAAGATTGCCGGTTAGGTTCTTTCAAATAGGCGGCTTCAGCAAGGACATTCTCTCTGGTCAGGCTGTCGCTGAGAGCCCTACGAATAGCCGGACCTTCAGGAAGGTTGGGAAACGTGCGCAGTAAACGCACCAGCATCCAGTGCCCGTGCACCGACGAATGCCAGTCGTAGCAGCCGAAAAAAGCCGGATGCAACTTCTTAGGCGACTCCACATCAGCAGCGTCGTTTATCACGTGCTCGGGTTTGTTCGGATACTCCTTACCGAGACACTTCAACGCTAGCTGAGCGAACCGGGAGGCTTGGGATTGGCTTAAGGCTAACTCATCCAGGCGTCCGGGTGTTGGACTTGCATTCACAAGGTTTGGCACCCAAATGACTGTGAGAAGGCAAAGAGCAACTCTCCAAAAAGTTAATTTCACAAGTGATCCCTCAAAATGAAACATCTCTGTTTGGAAGGGGCGACACGTTTTGTTCGATTTCGTGTCCCTGAGTTTGGAATGAAAACACATTGGACTCGATTTTTATCCTACGACCCTCAAATGTCTCAAGATATCAGCATTCTTCTAATTCGTGTGGGTCCGCAGATCGTTGCTTCGCCCAAACCGACAAACAAGTTCACGAAAATGTTATCCCAAATCGTGGACTAGCCGCACGATCTGATCAGTTTGCTGCCCGTCTCCCGTCCTGCTTCTGGCTTGCTACTCCTTCGTGGATTCGTAAAAAACCGCACTTATCGACAGGTGGAGCGATCGCTTGAGCATTCTCGTCGGGATGGCATGCACTTTGCCAAAGAGACGGCAGAGGATGAAATGAAAAGAGTATTCGCAACCGTTATTTGTTTGTTGGCTTTAATTGTGGCGACCATGCCGGTCGGAGCGCAGACGCGTTATCGGACAACCCGCAGGTCGGTTCAGACGGCTCGCCAGTATGATCGCGATGGCAACGTCGTGCGTGCTCGCAGCGCTAACGATCTGTACGATGATCGTTCCGTTTGGGAAAAACACCGTGACAAAATTACAACTGCGGGGGGCGCAGCTACTGGCGCGATTCTTGGTGGTCTCTTGGGAGGCAAAAAAGGAGCCATCATAGGAGCAATTACTGGCGGAGGCGGAGCAGCTATCTATACCTACAAGGTTCGCGATAAGGGTCGCGAATACTGACCCTCAAATTTCAGGATTGGTTACTCACACGCAGTAGTGAGTGAGTAGCCATAGTAGAAGCCCGGATGTGAAGGGGAGAGCACATCCGGGCTTCAACATTTTTTAGCGACGAATTCTCGAAAGTTTTGGCAACCCGCGAAGCGGGTGGAAGCCTAAAGCGTGGGGCGTGAGCCCCAGGGTAGAAATTAGGTAAATTTCTCGAGCCCGCGATAGCGGGCGAAAGCGCATTGCATAAACCCCGCCGCGAAGATCGACTCGCCTGTCGCCCGTTTTCAGCTGTCCTCTGCTTCGAGGCTATGTATTCAAGCATGCTTTTAGCTTGTCGTAACGCGCGCAA
>DASSCG010000482.1:0-4695 GCA_035697925.1 Pyrinomonadaceae bacterium | reverse complement strand
TGGCTCCGGAAATTCGGTTATTTCTTGCCCAGATTGCGGGACTCTTGAAGTAGCCCGGCAGGATCAGAACTCTATGCAGATTAATCTCGCGATCGAAATCGAACCTTATCCACTCGCCCCAGCCGGGACCATCGACTCCTTCGATCCAAGCAGTGCCCTTATTCCCATCAATCGCGTTTGAAGGATCGTAGGTATTACTCTGCACCGCATAACGGACTGAAGATGCGGTTGCCTTGATCTTCAACGGAGGTGACTTGGGATCCTGATCGCTTTCAATCGCCGTAGAACTCGATAGTGGTTTCGTAGTGGACGTGCCTTGGTTCGAAATAGGGGAGGGCGACTCAGCCGCTCTAGCGTTTGGACCTCTGGGTTCTGTAACCGCCGACTGACGGAATAAAAAAGCTGCGCCTATTCCCACACTCACTAACAGCAGCACAGCGATCGCGAGTACACCACCTACCAGCAGACGACTAGTTGAGTGATGCCCGCTACCTCGTTGATACTCCGAGCCGACGACGGCTGAATGAGCTACAGTGGGCTGAGCCCGGTAGGCTGTAGTGTGGTTTGAAATCTCTGGTTGAACGACCTGTGGTTGGTTACTGTCAAGTGAACCATAGATCAAAGTCGCATCAGAATCTCGCGACGATGGTTCGTCGCTAACGGGCGCAAGCAAGCTACCGTCTTGCAGACAGAATTTGAGCGAGTCGTCTGCATAGCGGCCATTGCATTGAGGACATTGCTTCAACGGTCCACGCCCTCAGTCTGTCGGTTACGCGGGTCTTACAACGTTGGGGATCCAGAAGATCTGACCATCAGCTTCTACGCTCTTCAATCCGTGTTTGGGAAGATCCTTTTCCTTAAGACCAAGGAAAGTGAAATGTGGTAAATCACTAAGAACGGTTTGGAACCAGCCATGCTTGGCGAGAATCTCCCGCACACGGGGATTTTGGAACTCGGTAACATCGAGTGCCAGCATGGCAATATGCTGAGAGGTTCCTGGCGCTGCAATCGAATAAAGGATCGACTTGGAGAGATCTTTGCTGAAGAATATGCCGCTCTTTTCTAACTCGAGAACCTCCGCAACTTGATGGTGCAAGGGTAAGTTTCGCAAACGCGAAACCTGTTCGGAGGTCAATCTTTCCTGGCCGAGCCAGTAATCCAAAGCTGGTAAGAACCGCGTGTCCCATAAACGCATGCTATCGTCGTAATTGCGACGAGCAGCTTCCGTACCACCTCGAGGGGTTATATCCAGGCTCTCTTTCTGAGCCTCCTCACGCGCCTTAAGCAGCGCCTTCATCGCCTCTGGTTGCAGTTGGATTTCAGCATCGGCGATAGTCTCGGTTGCGTACCCGGCGGCTTCTTGAAACCTGGTCACCTGCTCCTCAGTTGTGAATACACAGACCGGCGGTGGCAACACCTTTTTTACCGCCAAAAACATCGCGCCGTATTCTTCGAGGATTCTTTCAGCTACACCATCCGAGGTGTTGCAAATATTCTCCACTTTCAGTTTTCGCTTCTTCAAAGCCTTGCGGAGCGCCTCGTAGAAGGGGGCGGGAGCACGATTCTCTTTTTCCGTCTTTGCAGCCATGCCCACGATCATTTTGCCATGAGTTCCTGTTTTTAGGTCTGAAGCGTTACTGGATTCTGCCGAAGCAGGAATCGTCGCACCACCAAGCATAGAAGCGATAAGGACTAGAACCAGACGTGGAATCGATGATGGAACTTGCGTGATTAACTTCTCTGAACGCAATCTCCTGAGCCGCACTTTAAAGAAGAGAAACAGCAACTCCCCGTAATCTTTCATCTCAACACTGGGTCGCATCATAATTGGCGTCAATGGGCCGGTCAACAAACGATTGCCCTTGAAACGCTTCTCAAATTAATCATCTAGTCTCGGGAAGATGCGCTTGCGCTATACTGGCGAGTAAACGCGCGAGATGAATCACAAAGATCTTATTGGCCAGATCGTCGCCACCTACCACAAACACGGGTGGCAATTGCATCGCGTCGTGTTACTACCGGAAACGCATGCCGAGATTTCCAATCTTCTGGAACTCACTGGAAACGTCCCAGTCGATCATGGAATTGTTGATGCGTTATGGTTTACCCGACCTTCTCATGGTGATCGTGAAGCTTGGGAACTGAGACTAATAGCCGAAACCCCTTATGCATTGTTCGAAATTTTTGAGGCGGGTATATCGGAAGAGGATAAAGAAACAGCTAAACAGGAAATGGAAGACCGTCTAGGTAGATTTACCAACCGAAGCGCTTCAGAAACTTCCCACTAAGTGGTTAAGACCCCAGGAAATGGCCTACAAGATGCCGAGACCGAAAAGGGGTCTCCTGGATCCTACATGCTGATCGAACAGCCTATTGCTTGCCCATCTTTACTGGGATCTCGATCTTCTCGGCACCCCGCATCAATACAACCTTTACAGTGCTATATGGCAGCGCACGTGTCACCCGAGAGCTAAGTTCTTCAGGAGTGCGTATTGGCGCTCCTTCAAATTCAATAATGACGTCGCCTTCTTTTATTCCGGCGAGATCCGCGGGCCGGTTAGGAGTAATTCTATTCACCTTCACACCGAACGTCTTCGTGTCAGGGATTGGCACTCGTTCGGTCTCGTCATCGTCGAAACCAAAAAGACCGCGACCTTCCGGGCGATCTTCAAAGTCCTTTTCCAACCGCTCGAAATCTGCTCTTGAGACTGGCGTCATGGTGGTCTTTTTGGACTCACCATCTCGGAGATAAATCACCTCGGCAGGCTCTCCAATAGGAGTACGACGCATTAGTTCGGTCATCTGATCTTCATCGCGAACCACCTGACCATCAAAGCGCGTAATTATGTCTCCACCGACGAGACCGGCTTTGTCTGCAGGACCTCCCGGAGGCTCAACGTTGTCGAACGTAACGCCTCCCTCAGCATCCTCAAAGCCATTGACTCCGAGGTAAGCGCGTGGAAGCGCAGGAGGCGCCGGCACACTGGGTGTTATGGACCTACGAATTGGCGTCACCACTGCCGTGAAGGTCGCGGCAGCAATGAAAAAAATCAACAGCCCTATAAACATCCACGCCATCCCGCTCATCTTTCGTGGGCGCTTCGCCATTTGATGACCAGCGGCCGGCGTTAAGGGTCCGCCTGATAGGCCGTAGGACGTAACGAAGGGTTGTTGGGAATGAATAGCTGCATCATTGGCAAACTTCGCAGGCCGGCCGTTCTCGAATCGCACGGTCTCCGTGTATTCGGCCGGACCCTCGCCCAACCGAAACCCACAGTTACGACAAAACCGCAGGTCGCGCGGCATCGGTGTCCGGCAGTTTGAACAAATCGTAATGCTGGCGTCTGATTCAGATTGAATAGGCATGCCTTGATTTTGGGACCTGATAGCTTATTAATTCGATTTCAGGAGGCTAACAACACCCCTGCAGCCTATACGCCAAAAAAAGCGGTATGGTTGCATTGAGGCCGGGCCCATTTTAGGACTTATCGTAAGTAAGACTCAATCTTGTGGGATTCGGTGTCCTATGACCTTTTTGTATGTATTGAGCGGCAGTTAGATAACTGCGGTGACGCGCTGATAGACATCTGGGAACCTTGGGTGCAGAATCCAGAAATCTTTGGGCGCAGTCAGGGGCCCTCAAGCATGACCTCGGAGGACATCAATTCGTGGAAATCACTAAAGCGCTCGCTGCGCTCCAGCCGTTATACGGCAAGGATAATGTCGAGATCGTAACGCTCAACGGCCGGCGAGTACGCGGTAAGGTGCGGAGCATGAAAACTACTCAGGCGCTAACCACCCCAAGCGTTAAGATCGAATGTGCCAACGGCGAGATCGTGAAGATCCCTTTCCCTACAATCGCTGAAATTAAAGACTACAACTAAACAACGCTTATCAGTCGATCTTTCTGTACGAAGCGATCTTTGATTCGAGTTTCGCGTTTCAGTTCTCATCGCGTATAGTACGCGGTTTCGTAATTTCGAAGAATTCGAGTTTTGGGAGACAGCTTAGGCCTTGTCATTAATGATTGAAGATTTTGGAGGACGGGTGGCCACTGTGTGGTCGGAACTTCGGCCCACCACTCGAGGGCTGGTTGAAAGAGCTCTGCAAGCTTCGAGTGCCTCCACCAACCAGGTGCGCAACCTTCCATACGATCCGCGCGCGGATCTGGAATTGAGCCGTCTGCTGACAGCTCTGGATGATCGTGCGCTTGAGCCAGCAGCTTCTTCGGACAGCGAAAAAATAAGGCACGTAGCCGATACGTGTGCTGCGGTGCTCCAAGAGAAGACACAGTCAGCTGAGGTCTTTGCTCAACTCGTGCGACGTGCGGAACAACATCGCGACTACCGGCGCATTGACGCGCTGGCCGATGCCCTGACTTCCCGTTTTGCTCCCAGCGAGATTTGTGAGTTGGCCCGTTCGGAAGATGTAGTGGTGCGGGCTCTGGCCAATGAAGCCTTGGCTCAGTTCCCAACTTCGGTGCTGGTAGGACTTTTGAGTGATCCGGTTGATTCCGAGATTGCTCGTGATGCCCTTAGGCGTCAGGCAATGGAATACGGATCTGAAGAGGCGCGGCGCATTATCAACGCTCTCGATCAGGTCGACGAATTGTAATCTCTTGCGTCTCTCGTGCGGATTTACTGGTGAGCCTTTTGCGGTTCGCCGATTTCATTCAAACGCTGCACTACCTGCTTG
>DASSCG010000481.1:0-11326 GCA_035697925.1 Pyrinomonadaceae bacterium | reverse complement strand
CACGTAGACTCTCCGGAAGACACTGCATTTCCTCCTTAGCGTCCGGGTCGCTATGAACATATCGGTAGCCTTCACCATACCCGACGTGCTTCATCAGCGGTGTAACTGCATTGCGCAAATGTAACGGCACGGGCTCACGGGCCGTCTGTACAGCATCAGAAACCGCAGCATGATAGGCGCGCTTCACTGCGTTGGACTTCGGAGCGTGAGCGAGGTAAATCGTCGCTTGCGACAGGGGAAACAATCCCTCCGGCATTCCTATAAGTTGCACGATTTCGGCTGCAGCAGAAGCTTGGACCATCGCCTGAGGATCCGCCAATCCAATGTCTTCCGAAGCGAGAATGCACAAGCGACGTGCGATAAACAGGGGATCGGCTCCGCCTTCAATCAATCGCGCCAGCCAGTACAGCGATGCATTTACATCAGAGTTCCGCAGGGACTTGATCAGTGCCGAAATCAGATTGTAATGTTCCTCGCCCCCTTTGTCGTATGCGTACTGGGCCCTTCCTAAAGCCTCAATGACTATTTGTTCCGTAATTCGGCGCACGCCCTCGTGATCGGGTGGTGTGGATTCAACTGCTGCTTCGAGAGCGGCGAGAGCCACGCGCGCATCTCCTCCTGCTGAGCGTGCAATCCTGAGAATGAGTTCATCTGAAATATCTGCGTCGCTCTGGGCCAAGCCGCGTTTTTCATCGTGCAAGGCGCGCTGGAGAATTAAAGCGATCTCCTCATCGGCTAATTGATTCAGTACCAGAACTCTCGAGCGTGACAAGAGGGCTCCGGTAACCTCAAAGGACGGATTCTCGGTTGTTGCACCAATCATGATGACGGTGCCATTTTCCACTGCGTGAAGAAGCGCGTCTTGCTGATTCTTATTGAACCGGTGAATCTCATCGATAAAGAGGATGGTTCGATTCCCAAACCTACGCTCGTTTCGTGCGTCTGTGATAGCTTCTCTAAGATCTTTTACTCCGGAGAAAACTGCTGATAGTGCAATGAACCGGGCCTGGGCCTTTTGTGCAAGGAGGCGTGCCAAAGTAGTTTTTCCAGTGCCTGGCGCTCCCCATAGAATTAACGAAGGCAAGTTTCCCGCGCCCTCGATTAGCCTTCGAAGAATTCTTCCTTCGCCGACCAGATGGTTTTGACCCACAAATTCGTCGAGCGATTGCGGGCGCATGCGCTCTGCCAAAGGAGCGAAAGGACCTGCTGATCCGCGCTTGGGCTCTGGAGATGTGTCTCCAAAAAGATCACCACTAGTCAAACTCATAACTTCAGGTCTCTCCACATGAGGAGCGTCGTTCACCGCTCCCCCGAACAGAGGGAGATTATAGAAGGCATCCGAATATTCGTTTCCTGTGAAGCTTAACACAGATCAAGAAGGCTGTTTTTATGGGATTTCCTCCGGAAATCTTCGTGGGAACGCCGGCCAGTTTATCTTCGTATACCCACGCGAGCGGGAAACCGCCATTATTAAATCGCATTAAATATTGGGATTGGAGTAGAGATGAAAGAAGCGCAGGACATTTTAAGAGTTTTGGGGATAATCGTTTTGGGATTGTTTGTTTTGGTGGTCGCTGTTCCCTTGGCATTGAAAGTGGTTGGAATAACTTTGGGCATTCTGGTTGGGCTTGCAGTGGCACTAATAAAACTCGCTGTGGTCCTCGCCATTGGATATCTGATCCTCGTTGGTATACGAGCTCTGCTACGCTAACCTGGTCAGTTGACCAGTGCCGAATTCTGGCAATCATGTCTCGCCGACACCTCACCGAAAGGCGAATACAAAATGACTCCCGAACAAAGATTGAATCGATTAGAGCGCGTAGTGAAGTTGATGGTAAAGGCCGGGTTGCGAGCGCGCAGTCATATGCGCGAGCAAGGCGACAAAATAAACATGATCATCGACTTCTAAATGCACAACGAAGAGAGTTTTGCCAAACTCACCGAGGCTCAGGCCAATACTGATCGGCGACTTACTGAACGATTGAGATTGTTCGGGAAGGCCCCAATGGCCGACTCAGATAAGTAGCCTCACACATTAAATCGAAAATTCACCACATCGCCTTCCTGCATGAGGTAGTCTTTGCCTTCCAGTCTTGTTAGTCCCTGCTCACGTGCAGCAGCATTTGAACCTACCCGGATTAAGTCCTCGTAGCTGACAATTTCAGCGCGAATGAAACCTCTTTCAATATCGGAGTGAATCACTCCGGCAGCCTGCTGAGCACGCGTGTTCTGGGGAATCGTCCAGGCGCGCACTTCCTTCTCACCGGCAGTCAAAAACGACATCAATCCCAACAAGTGATAAGCGTTTTTAATCAACCTGTCGACACCGCTGCCTTCAACTCCCAGGCTCTTGAGGTAGTCGATGCGCTCGTCCGGCGGCAAAGCCACCAACTCGGCTTCCAACTGTGCACAGATAACCAGACACTCGGCGCCCTCTTGTTCGGCGATTTTACGGACGGCGCGCACACCCTCATGATGCTCCGGGCTTACGAGCGTTCCCTCGTCAACATTAGCTGCATAAATCGTTGGTTTCATCGTTAGTAGAAAGAAGTTACGAGCAACAGTGCGTTCCTCGTCAGTAAGTGTCACCGTTCTCGCCGACTTGCCCTGTTCGAGTACGGGCTGAATCTTGTCCAGGACACTCAATTCCGCGCGTGCGGTCTTGTCACCACCTTTGACGTTCTTTAATGCTTTATCGCGGCGGCGTTCAGCAGTCGCGAGGTCCGCGAGTGCCAACTCGATTTGGATCGTCTCAATGTCTCGTTGCGGATCGATCGAGCCTTCAACGTGAACAACGCCTTCATCCGCAAAACAACGTACCACCTGGACCACGGTATCGGTTTCTCGAATGTTTGCTAAGAACTGGTTGCCGAGTCCTTCACCTTTTGAGGCACCGCGCACCAGGCCGGCAATATCCAGAAACTCCACCGTGGCCGGTACAATCACCGAGGTCTTTACCAACTTCGCCAGCGGTTCAAGGCGTTCATCTGGGACCGGCACAACGCCAACGTTCGGTTCAATTGTTGCGAAGGGATAATTGGCCGCCAGCGCAGCAGTCTGAGCAGTCAGTGCATTGAAGAGCGTAGATTTACCTACGTTGGGCAAGCCAACGATTCCGGCTCGAAGCATCGATTAACCTCTTTAGTTGAACTTCAACCATAACATGCGGCTGCGCGATCAGGCTAAGACGCGCTGCGAATATCCACAACGCTTCGCGTATAATTCCGCGCCGAATTGAAGTTCGCAAACTCGTTGACAACAAAGGACTGGGCGGGAACCAACAAGCACTACTCGACCCCTCTTGCCGACTCATGATTATTTCGTTCGTGCTTGCGTTGTTCGTCACCGCCAGCGGCGCGATCGTCACTTACCTCTACGATGAAGCGGCACCGGTTGCTGCTCGTCTGTGTGCTGGTGCTTGCATCGGTATGGCGGCTCTGGGCCTGGTGGGCTTCGTGGTTTCCTCCTTCCTGGGACTGACACCACTGACGATTATCCTTACTGTCTCAAGTCTCGCGTTACCACTAATCACGTTAATGGAAGTAAGGCGGCGAAGCGTGGTAATGGAAGACTTGTCGGCTGCTTCTCATAGCATCCGACGCGCGTTACTTCACCCGGGTAAAGCCCCACTGGGTTACATACTTTTCTACTTCATGATCTTCGTGGTTTTGTGGCAAGTTTTCAGCCGCGCAATGATTGAAGTGCCTGATGGTATTTACACGGGAGTACTTAACAACTTTGGGGATCTGCCATTCCACATCAGTGTGATCACGGGCTTTGCGTACGGCAATAATTTTCCTCCGGAAGATCCTACCTACTTCGGCGTTCGGTTCACTTACCCTTTCCTGACCGATTTTGTCTCGGCGATTTTTGTAAGATGTGGTGCAGACCTACGCCAATCAATGTTCATCGAGAACTTTATTCTCGCAGTCGCATTCGTTGGCTTGTTGCATCGCTGGGCGTTGGAAATGCTGCGCGATCGACTCGCTGCTGTGCTCACACCGTTACTAGTACTTCTGAATGGAGGCTTTGGCTGGCTGCTCTTATGGGAACAAGCAAAGCAATATGATCGGGGCTTATCCGCAGTGCTCGCGAGTATTCCTAACTCGCTCACAATAATTCCAAACACAAACTGGCGTTGGGGCAACGCCATCTCGACTCTGCTGGTTCCGCAGCGGGGCATGCTGATGGGCTTGCCGATCGCGGTAATAGTCTTTACGCAATGGTGGCTGGCCGGGACCAACGTGGAGAGGCGGGGAAATGGAAACCCGGAGAAAAAGGAACCCATAGCCGCAGGACAAGGTGAACGAAAGACGAAGAAACAAAAAAAGCTTGCTAAGCGTCAAGGTAAGCAGTATCTCCGGGTTTCGCACGCTCCGCGTTTTCCAATTTCATCCGAGTACCGCATGGTTGCGGCCGGGATGATTGCCGGATTGTTACCTTTAGTTCACGCGCATAGTTTTGTAGCAGTGATGGCTGTAGGTGTGATTCTGGCACTGGTCCAGCGACGTTGGCGTGACTGGATAGCATTTTTCCTTGCCGCTTGGCTGATCGCGCTTCCGCAAATGGCGTGGTCAACCTACAACACATCGGTGAATGCAACTACATTTTTCGACTGGCAGTTCGGTTGGGATCGAGGTAATGAAAATCCTGTCTGGTTTTGGTTTAAGAATACTGGTCTGTTCATCCCGCTAATTGTGACGGCGGTTTTGTGGCCCGGCAAAGATCGCCTGGTATCCAGACGTTTGCTCCTTTTCTATTTGCCCTTCACTGTGTGCTTCATCGTGCCAAATCTCGTGAAGTTGGCGCCGTGGGTGTGGGACAACATTAAAGTTTTGTTCTATTGGTGGTTGGCATCTGCGCCAGTGGTTGCCTTACTGCTTGCCCGGCTCTGGCATCAAAAGGGTTGGCATCGCATACTCGCGATCGCACTTTTTGTTTGCGTCACACTAGCCGGAGGTCTAGACGTGGCGACTATCGTACTGCGGTCTGCTAAGTATCAGATTTTCGATCGGCAGGGGATTGAGTTCGCCGAAATGGTTAAACGCGAGACTGAACCTCGAGCCAGGATCATCCACGCTCCGGTACATAATCATCCTGTGTTTCTGACGGGCAGGCGATCATTTATGGGTTACCCTGGGCATATCTGGACTCATGGTCTGGAATATCGTCAGCGGGAAGGTGAGATAAAGCGGTTCTATACCGGCGGACCAGAGTCGGGTGCGCTAATAGGACGCTATGCACTCGACTATGCGATCGTCGGCCCGCATGAACGGACCATTACCAACGTAAACGAGCAGTTCTTTTCCACCTTTAAACAAGCAGGAGAAACAGGTGGCTACCGCCTCTACAAAATCGCGCAACCGTAAAAAGGAACGTCGAACGGAAGCGGCGACGAAAGTGACCCCACAGACCGCGGCAGCTTTGCCTGAATCGCGCGACCTCTCAAATCGGGCCTGGTTGGTCAGTAGCCTCGTCATCATGGGAGTGGCGACGGTTCTACGTGTGTATGATCTCGCCCTTGTTCCTTTTCACCACGACGAGGGAGTGAATGGAAACTTTCTTGTTCGTTTAGTACGAGAGGGGTATTACCACTACGATCCAGCCAACTACCACGGTCCGACGCTCTATTATTTCTCCGCCGTCATTCCCTGGATCCTGCGATTTCTTTCTGGAACCTCGGCCCAAAACGCCTACGGTTTGAACACCGTAACAGTTAGGCTCGTCCCGGTTGTTTTCGGGCTAGCGACAATCTGGTTGGTGCTTCTCCTCCGCCGTCGATTAGGCACAGTTGGAACCCTCTGCGCCGCTACCTTGCTGGCCATCTCTCCGGGAGCCGTTTACCTCTCGCGTTACTATATCCATGAAACATTATTCGTCTTCTTTACGCTGGGTATTGTTGTCGCCGGTTTGAAAGCCTACGACAGTGGCAAGTCGTTGTACTTGTTGCTTGCTTCAATTTCTGCCGCACTGCTTTTTGCTACCAAAGAGACGGCTGTAATTTCGGTGGCGGTCCTGGCAATTGCGTGGATTACAAAAAGTTTCTATCTGTGGATGCTCAATGGATTCCGCCGCAAAAACTATAAAGGGAGCAAACAGCGGAAGGCCGAACGCAGAACAAAACAGAATGAGACTACAAATGTTTGGGAACGCCTTGGCGGCATAAGAAAAGTAGCTCTCCTTAGTGCTATCGCTATGG
Organism: Pyrinomonadaceae bacterium; assembly: GCA_035697925.1. Lineage (GTDB taxonomy): Bacteria > Acidobacteriota > Blastocatellia > Pyrinomonadales > Pyrinomonadaceae > PSRF01. The sequence goes on along the minus strand of DASSCG010000481.1, from coordinate 5,127 downwards.
CTGTTTTCGTTGCAGTCAATGTCCTGTTCTATTCCTCCTTTTTTACCAACTATCCGCAGGGCGTCTACGACGCCGTGAAGACTTTTGAGTTCTGGACGAAGACAGGGAAAGAAGCGCACGTCCATCCATTTACGACTTATTTCTGGTGGTTATTAAGACAGGAGACGCCCCTAATCGTGCTGGGGATTATCGGAGCAGCTTTGGTAGTTTTGAAGCCTCATAATCATTTTGCCTTGTTTTCAGCTTTGTGGGCTTTTGGCTTGCTTGCGGCCTATTCTCTTATTCGTTACAAGACGCCGTGGCTGGTCTTGAATTTTGTAGTGCCGCTCGCGCTAATCAGTGGCTACGCGATGCAAGTCGTCTACGATTGGGCCCTCGGGGAGATTCGTCTGGTCATCGGAGTAATGCTGCTGGCGGTTGCGGTCAGCGGATACAAAACCATAGATCTAAATTTCTTCAACTACGACAATGACGCGCAGTCGTATGTCTACGTTTACGCGCATACCCGAAGAGAAATGTTGGCTATGGTTCAGGAGATTGAAAGAGTCGCCGAACTCACGAACCGAGGTTACAAACTTGGGGTCACAATCGTGTCTCCGGACTATTGGCCGCTGCCGTGGTACTTGCGCGACTATACCGGTGTGGGTTATCACGGTCGCATGACTTCCTCAAACGAACCCGTGATCATTGCGTCTGAAAGTCAGGGCGCAGAGATTGAAACCAACTTCGGCGATCGTTATCAACAAGTACCGTCGGGTTTTAACTCTGCTAACAGTTATCCCCTCCGTCCGGGTGTGAATCTGCTTCTTTACGTTCGGCGTGACATGGCTGGTCCAACGCGCCAGTAAAATATGGCCTATCAGGTTTGACGTGCGCCGTGTGAAATAGTAGATTCACCTCACGCATCAAGGCAGTTGGCCCATTACTGGACCAGTTACGGTTATCCTCCAGCGTTCTGCGACGCAATCCCCCGTACATTAGTATCTACCAGGCACAAAATCTAAATTTGGTCCTCGTGTTACTTCCCCCGAGCGAGCTTAATGAGTCACCGTCGCTGCGGTACAAATCAGGAGATCGATATGAGGGATAGAAAACAAACAAAGGATGGCAAGTCATGCGGCCGACCCACAGTGATCGTTCTGGCTGCCTTCTTAATGCTTGCCTTTTGCTCACTGCTGGTCTTACGAATCGCCAGTGCCGAGTCCAGAATATCGACGCGTGAAGCAACTGGATCGGAAAGTATTGTGGCGGTCTCAGCGGCTCCTCAAGCCACTCCCACGCCAAGCCTCATTCAGTTTAGTCAGGCCACTTACCAGGTGACGGAAGCCACGGTGCAAACGAATATCACTCTGACTCGGACTGGTCCGAACACTATGCCTGCGACTGTGGATTATGTTGTCAATGACGTCACCGCCACGCAAAAAAGCGATTTCACGTTTGCCTCCGGTTTCGTCCTCTTTTTGGCAGGCGAGACGAGCAAAACTTTCCCCGTCCTTATAAGTGATGACGCGTATGCAGAAGGCCCGGAAACTGCAGCGTTACAGTTGACCGGAGCGTCCGGCGCGTCACTTGGTACTCCGAGCACAGCTACGCTGGAGATTGTCGACAATGAACTGATCGACGGTCTTATCAACCCAATAGACGACCCGCGAAACTTTGCCGCGCAGCATTACCACGATTTTCTTAATCGAGATGCGATCGCAAGTAACGATCAAGCCGGACTGGACTTTTGGACCCAGCAAACTGAAATCTGCGGCTCTAATTCCGACTGCCTTATTGAACGACGGGAGAATGTTTCCGCCGCTTTCTTTCTGTCGGTGGAATTTCAAAACACCGGATACTTCGCTTTTCGCTTCTACCGGGCATCTTTTCCTAACAGCGTTGCAAGGCCTCGAGGCTTACCGCGTTACACCGAGTTTTTACGCGACACTCAGCAACTGGGGAGGGGCGTAGTTGTAGGATCACCAAACTGGGAAGCCACCCTCGAACAGAACAAGCAGGGCTTCGCCCTTGATTGGGTTGACCGCAGTGAGTTCCTCGCAGAGTATCCTCTGGTGCTGGTTAGGGACCAGTACATCGACAAACTCTTTACGACTCTGGGGGTTACTCCAACGCAGGCTGAACGAAATGCGGCTCTGGCTGCCTGGGACGCGTTGGGCAGTCTTAAAGAAAAACGAGCCCGTACATTAAGGGCTGTAGTTGATACAGGAAGTACCTTCAACGCCCAATACAACCCGGCGTTTGTGCTTCTGCAGTACTTTGGCTATCTGCGGCGTAACCCTAACGATCCACCGGACAACAACTTCTCCGGTTATGATTTTTGGCTCGCGAAGTTGAATTCCTTCAGCTTACCAGGCGAGGATGTGCGAGATGCGAATGTGGGGCTCGCGCGAGTGAAGCGTGCGGAGATGGTTAAGGCATTTCTCGCCTCGGGCGAGTATCGTGAACGATTCCAGAGTAGCGTGCCGCCACCAGTCGGGCCAACCTCACTTCGGTCACAAAGGAATGGACTGTACGCGAAAAAGATCCCCACTGCGCGGGGCAGACGAAGTTGAACAGGGTGGGGCCTACCCTGTGGCGGCTGCGACATCATAGTGTGGGTAGACAGTCCTAATTTGTGAGCGTTGGGGAGGATAATGCTCAATGGTTAAGGCGGCTCGGCAGCGCTTAAATTGGCCCTGTCGCTTTAACCTTGCTAGTGACTTCATTAAAGTTGGCTGACTTCAAGTTTTGGTTGACATTCTAAGCAAGTCCAACTTATATTGGCACACCCGTAAGTTGCCTCAGAGGCTGAATTTAGAAGCGCCACGGGCCAGCACCACAACGCATGTTCAAACTCCAACGGTTAGAGATCACCGGGTTCAAATCCTTCGCGGACTACACAGAAATTCTCTTCACCGGGGACGGCATTACTGCAGTCGTAGGCCCTAACGGCTGCGGTAAAAGCAACGTCGCCGACGCAATTGCCTGGGTTTTGGGAGAACAGCGCGTCAAACACCTCCGCGGCGCGGAAATGAAAGACGTTATTTTCCAAGGCTCCCGAAACCGGCAGCCAAGCGGCATGGCTGAAGTGGTCATGCACATGGTTCGAGATGAGGTGATCGAGCACGAGCCGGATATCGAAGACATTGACTCGACACTCGAGGAGATCGACGACCGCGTCGTAAGTTTGGGTGACTCCACAATAGCGGCAGTCGAAGCAGAGATTAGTGGTATATCCCCAGCGACGCAAGGTGAGGAAGCTTCAGAATCAACCGAAAATGTCGCGCTTTCGCTTCCGGAGAAGACTCATCATAAACGACATTGGCGCCGGCGAAGTCTTGCTCTGGAGTTTCAACCCGGCGAGTCGGTTGCTGTTACCAGGCGCTTATATCGCTCTGGCGAAAGCGAATATCTTTTAAACAACCGGCAGTGCCGCTTGCGTGATATTCAGGATCTGTTTTCGGGGACGGGCCTGTCTGGTGGTCACTACGCCATCATTGAGCAGGGACGAATCGGCCAGATTCTTTCTGCCAAGCCAATGGACCGTCGTACGATCATTGAAGAGGCGGCGGGCATCACAAAGTTTCGAGTTCGCCAGCGTGCTGCCGAGGCGCGACTCGAGTCTGCAAGGTCAAATCTTTCCCGCATCTCCGACATCATTTCCGAGATTGACCGCCAGGTAAACAGTCTTCGCCGCCAGGCCGCAAAAGCCCGGCGCTACCACGTGCATCGCGAGGAGCTCCGCGAGCTGCTGCGTCATGTGTTCGTCGCCGAGGATCGAAAACTTACAAAACTGCTCGATGAGACCGAGGCTAAGTTAGAAGACGTTTGTGCGCTCGAACGCAGAGTGGCCGGAGAGTTGGCGCAGCGCGAGGAGGATGCCCGTTCCGCTACTCAGGAAGCTCGGAAGATTGAAGATGAGCTGACGGCAGCGCGTGCAGCAGCGGCTGAGGCAGTACTCAGGCGCGATCGCGAGTTGCGCGAGCGAGCCTATCAAGAGGAACAGGTCGAAGCGCTCGAGAAACGTAATTTGGTCGTGGAGGCTGAAATCGAAACGCTTTCGGCACGACTCGTCCTGGTTGAGGCTGAATGTCAGCGACTCCAGGAGGAAGATGCGAAGCTTCGGACGCAGGCCGACGACAGCGCCGCTGCTCTCAGGGCTGCTGAAGAAACCTACGCACAAAAGCTGGCGGCCGCGGTAACCGCAGAGACAGAAATTGAGAATGCACGCAATGATTTGTTGACGCACACTGCTGTTGCCGAACGCCTTCGAGAGATTGCTCGGCAGCTTGAAGGAACGATCGAAAGACTCGTCGTGCAAGCCGAAGGCCTGGCTCGCGAGGGTGAAAGAGCAGCCGCGCAGCATACCGAACGCAAAGCAGAAGCCGGAATGTTTAGCGACGAGATCACGAAGGCGCGTGAACATATCGCCAGGCTTAACGCCGAGCGTGAAGCGGCTGTGGATGCGGTTGTCAAAGGGCACGAAGCCGTTAGTGATACTGACGCCGAATTAACACGTGTCCGAGATGAATGTTCCCGAACATTGCACCGCCTGGAAAGTTTGAAAGAACTTGACGAAAGGCGCGCCTATTATTCATCGGCAGTTCAACTGTTGTTGGCGCAGTCCGAAACGCCCCGCGACTTTCACTACATCGGCACCTTGGCCGATGCTCTTAAGGTTGAAGCCAAGTGGGAACGCGCCGTTGAAGGGGTCCTGGGGTCATCACTTCAGTCGATAGTCGTGCCGACTCCGGATGATGCCGCCCGTGCTGCTCAATGGTTACGAGAGAACAATGGCGGTCGCGCGAGTTTTTTGGTAGCTGGGCTGCACGGAGCCAGCGATGAGACCGAGACTATTTGGTGCCAGTTAGACGAGCGACGCGCGCTATCTCTCTCGTATGCAAGGGAAGAACTGGACGATTTGCGAATCAGGGACTTGCTGGGTGCCCCTAAAGAGTTAGTTTCCATCCTCCAGCGCACAATGCCGCAAAGAATGAACGCGCGTATTGCGGGAAGTCTTGACGACGCTATATCAAAGTCATTGGCTACGGGCGAAGTTTACGTAACGCTCAATGGGGATTGGGTTGCCGGCGGCCAATTTGTGAGCGCTGGAGACGCGCGGGCGGTCGAGGAAGGCGCAGGGCT
>DASSCG010000480.1:0-5219 GCA_035697925.1 Pyrinomonadaceae bacterium | reverse complement strand
GATAGAGCGCGCCAAATTGCCAACGACCATCTCGAAGCGAGGGCACGAGAATCGGTCCTGCAAGCAGTGGAGCTTCAACAGACTTCTGGGAAAGTTGATAGCAGCAAAATAGCTGAGGTTCGTCAAACTCTTGCTGGGCTGAGTTCGGATGATGAGCGAATCGATTTACTCGTGCGACTGTCAGGAAATGCGAAGCAAAACAATCCGAAGCTCGCAATTGAACTCTTGAACGAGGCAACTCAGTTCACGAACCGGCGGGCCACTAACTACCGCCAGCTTGAGCAACAACTCATGCTCGCGGAGGCTTTTAGAGACCTGGATCCGGCACGGAGTTTTGAAATCCTAACACCGGGAATACTCCAGCTGAATGAACTGTCAACCGCAGCCTCAACTTTGAGCGGATTTGAAGTCAACGTATTCCAGGAAGGTGAGTTGCCTCTGGATGGTCGTAATGGTTTGAGCAACATGGTAACTCGCTACGGTCAATTAATTGGCCGATTGGCAAAGAATGATTTCGATCAAGCTCAGACCATGGCCAACAGGTTTCAATTCCCGGAATCTCGAATCGGCGCCCGACTCTCCATCATACGGAGCATGCTCGGCAAAGAAGACGGTCAGAGGTCTCGCAATCGTTTTAATCAAAATACATTCATCCGCAGAACTCAGGAAGAGTAGTGGCAATGATGTTCGACAAGCCTTATGAAGCTCTAATGAATTAGCCTGCGAAGCAGGTGATAGCATAAAGCCTGGGGCGCAAGCCCCAGGAAAGGAAGGGCTCAAGGTTTGCGAGCCCGTGAAAACGGGCGATAGCCAATTAGCATTTGCGTGTTTTAGCAATACGCTTTCGCCCGCTATCGCGGGCTCGAGAAACTAATTAATTTCCTACCTGGGGCTCACGCCCCAGGCTTTATGCTTCCACCCGCTTTGTGGGTTCTCACTTGCATCATATGAATCGGCGACACTTTAGCCTGGCGCTTCTCTACGGATTAGGCAGCTTGGCGATTCCTCCCTTTCCTCACAAGCAAATGCTGAAAGTTAATGGTCCTCGCATCACTAAAAACATTAACGGGCTCAGCGAGTTTGGTAAGGATGCCCGTGGCGGGGTCAGCCGGGTTGCTTACAGTGAGGCCGATTTAAAGGGCCGCGAGTTCGTCTTGAACTTGATGCGCGATGCCAAGCTTGACGTCACTATCGATGCTGCGGGCAATCTTGTAGGACGTCGAGCCGGCAGTGTCCCCAACCTTTCACCACTGCTATTCGGATCTCACATCGATACTGTTCCTGAAGGTGGCAACTACGACGGTATCGTAGGCTCGCTTGGAGCAATTGAGGTCGCTCAAACTCTTACAGAGAACAGCCTAGTCACTCGACACCCGCTCGAAGTCGTCATTTTCCAAAATGAAGAAGGCGGATTGATTGGAAGCCGCGCGCTTGATGGTGAGTTAACCGAGCAGGAGCTGGATCTCGTGAGCCGGAGCGGCAAGACGATTCGCGAAGGCATTAAGTTTCTGGGCGGAGATCCGACGAAATTGGCCGAAGTCCGAAGAAAACGAGGCGATATTGCAGCCTACCTCGAGCTCCATATTGAGCAAGGAGGCACACTAGATTCCGAAAAGGTGAACATCGGTATCGTTGAAGGCATCGTTGGAATCAACTGGTGGGACGTTACGATAGAAGGATTTTCCAATCATGCCGGCACGACGCCTATGAATCAGCGCCAAGATGCACTGCTTGCTGCAGCGAAGTTCATAGAAGCCGTCAATCGCATTGTCACCAGTGTTGCTGGAAGACAAGTCGGCACCGTCGGAAGAATCCAGGCGCTTCCCGGGGCTCCAAACGTGATTCCGGGAAAGGTAGTTCTAAGCCTTGAGTTGCGTGATCTTGATGCCGCGAAGATAAAGGTGCTCTACGAACAAATTCATCGTGACGCACAACAAATCGCGAAGGCAAGTGGGACGAAATTCGATTTTAGAGAAATAAATGTGAACCTGGCGGCGCCCACTGACCCGCGGGTCAGAGATGTAATTTCTCAAGCTGCGCGGGAGCTCGGCTTAAGTACGAAATTAATGCCTAGCGGCGCGGGGCATGATGCGCAAGACATGGCGCGGCTGGGACCGGTTGGAATGATTTTCATTCCCAGCGTTGCAGGCATAAGCCACTCACCAAAGGAATTCTCACACCCAGCCGATATTGCAAACGGAGCCAATGTCCTGCTGCATACCCTTCTCAAGTTGGATAAGACCGATTTAAAGTAAACTCCCGCTCCCGTACCATCACAATACGAATTAAGCCTATTAAATGAATACATCCCACACGTTTTACCCTCCACTTTTTCAAGTTTGAAACACCCCGCGGGGCAGCAGTGTGACTGAACTGAACGCAAGCAAGACATTAACGATTCAACCTGATTACTCAGCGCAAATGGCACTCTGTTTGCAGTTTTAGTCATCGATGAAATTCAATCGCACACAACTCTGCACAATCTTAGGATGCCTGACCTTAGCCCTGTTACCCATAGTTGGTAGGGCCGAAAGCAGTCCGCGACAGGAATCGGCGGGTGTCAGTAAACAAGAAAAACAAATTCTGGTGGCCTTCGACAACCACGTGAAGGACTATCTGAAGCAGCGCGAACGAGTAAAAGCAAAGTTGCCTCAACTCTCAAAAGATTCCAAACCCGAGCAGATTGCCGCGTATCAAAAATCATTCATGGAGTCGTTAAGAGCAATGCGGACGGGCACCAAGCAAGGTTACATTTTTGATCCACAGACTGCCGAATATTTCCGCACAACCATAAAGACAGACGTTCAGCCGCGAGATAAGCCAGAAATTAGGCAAACAATCCTCGAAGCTGACACTAAAGGTGTTCCGCTTCGGGTGAATTACCCATATCCCGAAAGTAAGGAACTAACTCAGATACCGCCGACACTTTTGTTGAAGCTCCCGCAACTGCCAAAAGAAGTTAAGTATCGTTATGTTGGACGCCATTTGCTTTTGGTAGATACCGACAATAATTTGATCATCGATTACATGCTCGATGCCCTACCGTAAGGGCGGGAAGGTTAGGAGGACAGGATGAAAAGGATTTGGACTAATCTTCTGATAGCCGCGCTATTACTATTTGTTAGTAATGCACCGGCTACGCTCGCCCAGAACGGCAACTCTAATGGCAATGGAAAAGTAAGTACGGCCGCCAGACCCGGACTTAACATCACCTTGCCCCGGAAAGAGGGCTCAGTCCGTTTTGTGGTAATCGGAGATACTGGCACCGGCAGCGAAAAACAACATGAATTGGCGGACATCCTCATTAGGTCCAGGCAAACCTTTCCGTACGAGTTCGTCTTGATGCTTGGAGATAATTTATACGGAGGTGAATCGCCCGCAGACTACAAGAACAAGTTCGAAAACGTTTATAAGCCCATACTGGACCAAAAGGTGAAGTTTTATGCGTCCCTCGGCAATCACGACGAGCCGGCTCAACGCTTCTATCAACTTTTTAACATGGACGGGAAGGAGTACTACCGATTCACCAAGGGCAATGTTGCTTTCTATGCCTTGAATAGCAACTACATGGATAAGAAACAGGTGAAGTGGTTGGAAGATGAATTAGCCAAGGACACCATGGAGTGGAAGGTCACGTTCCATCATCACCCCCCCTACTCGTCCGGAGGAAAACACGGCTCGGACACTGGCCTACGCAAAGTACTTGAGCCGATCTTCGTTAAGTACGGAGTAAACGCTGTCTTTGCCGGACACGATCACTTTTACGAACGAATTAAGCCGCAGCAGGGAATCTATTATTTTGTCTCGGGCGCAGGGGGAAAATTGAGACCAGGCGACGTGAAGAATAACTCACCCCTGACTGCCAAGTTCTTCGATCGAGACATGTCATTCATGCTAGCCGAAGTAGTTGGGAATCAACTGCATTTCCAAGTCCTTTCACGAACCGGCGAGACAGTGGACCAGGGTGTCTTGGTGCATCAGCGCAAAAAGGCGGCAACCAAAGGCGCAACTGGACAGTAGGCGCCAGTGCCCGACGCCAACCGCCGATCTGTTGCCCAGCCTGCGCCACTATTTATCCTTCCGCCTTTCCCACTCCGAAGGTACAATCGTCAACTTCCATTTCCAACCAATTGATGACTGGAGGTTAAGAATGTCTCTCTTGTCTCTTAATACCCATCATTGGGTTCGTGCGCTTGTGGTTTTATGTGCAGGTCTTAGCCTCTTATCATCGTGTGCTCAGCCGGAAGGCTCTAGTTCCACCTCTTCCGCTAAAGGCACTCCTGAGGAAGCTGAACAGTTTGTAGCCGATGCTGAGAAAAGACTGCTCGAACTCAATATCAAATATTCTCGAGCAGACTGGGTAAAGAGCACGTTTATCACTGACGACACAGAGGCTTTGTCGGCTGAAGCGAACAAGCAAGTAATTGAAGCAACCACCGAATTAGCTGAGCAATCCCGTCGCTTCGATGGCCTCGATCTCCCATATGACACCGCGCGGAAAATAAAGCTTCTCAAGCTGGCTCTCACTTTGCCGGCTCCTTCGAATCCTACAGAACGTGAAGAGCTAACTAAAATCGCCGCGTCCCTCGAGGGTGATTACGGGAAAGGCAAATACTGCCCTGAGGGAGATAAGGGAAAGTGTCTCAGCCTGAGCGAGATGGAAGTGATTCTGGCGAACAGCCGCGATCCTGAGGAACTGAAACGCATCTGGCTTGGCTGGCACCAGGTGTCGCCGCCTTACCGAAAAAATTATCAGCGTTTCGTTGAACTGAGCAATAAAGGCGCGCGCGAGATGGGCTTTAAAGATACAGGAGCCATGTGGCGCGAGAAGTACGACATGGACCCAGACGCCTTCGCTGCTGAGATGGAACGACTCTGGCAACAAGTTAAGCCACTTTACGATTCTCTTTACACCTACACTCGGAAGAAATTAATTGCCAAATATGGTGATCAGGTTGTGCCCAGGGAGGGTCCCATTCCCGCACATCTTTTTGGCAACATGTGGGCCCAGCAGTGGAACAATATTTATCCCTTGCTGGCGCCTGCAGTCGGAGATCGCGGTTACGATTTAACCGAGATACTCAAGACACGCAATACCGATGCGAAACAGATGGTGCGATACGGCGAAGGATTTTTTACGTCGGTTGGCTTTGAACAGTTGCCCGGAACTTTTTGGGACAGGTCGTTGTTCGTAAAGCCCATGGATCGTGAAGTGGTTT
>DASSCG010000479.1:0-5014 GCA_035697925.1 Pyrinomonadaceae bacterium | reverse complement strand
GTTAAGATTGCCCGGGAAGTGGAAGCCGTTATGCAGCGCGAGATGTTCACTCCTCCCGGTGGACCAACCTATATCCCACGCGAATACATTGTCTATCTCAGCGCCGACGACGATAAGGACTGGCAGGGCGACAAGCGCCGAGGCCTGGAGCAGGGGCTATTCCACGTGCTCTCCGAACGAGCGAGAGAGTTGAGTGGACAAACCCCGTTGGCGGCTAAGTCCTTTGCAGTTGAACTGCGTGTCGACGGCACGCTCAATAAAGGTGAGTTTCGTGTCCAGGCTGTTTGGGACGAGTCCGAGAGTGGTCACACGATGGTGACGCCTCGCGCAGACTCTTCTCAATCCGGACGACCGGCCTTTAATCCGAATGACACTATCCGAGAGACCATGGAAACCGCAGACAGTGAGCAGACCATGGTCCGGCCGCGGATCATGGAACTATATTCGATGGAAGTTTGGCGAGATGGAATTCGTGAGGCGGTAATACCAATCTCTAAAACAGAGATCACAATTGGCCGAGGCTCAAGAACAATCACCGTCGACTTGCCTTTGAAAGGCGACCCTGAAGTCAGCCGCGTCCATGCCATCCTCACCCGCGAAAACGACGGCCGATATTGGCTGACGCCCAAAGGCCGCAATCCGACCCTCGTCGGCGGCCGTGAACTTTCGCGTGAAGATCGCACCGAGGTTCGTCCTGACGACAAGATCGCTATCTGCAACTTTGTGCTCAGGATTCAGCCGAAGTGATCGCACTTGAGTACTAAGCGTCGACGTTGAACTAGGCGTTGCCGGCGGCGGCTGACTTAAGGCTGGGATCAAGTTCAGTGATTAGTTCGTTCAGGAGAGGAATTACCCGGTCGGAATCGACGTAGTTCTTGCCAAGTATCTTCAAGATACGTCTTTCATTGGATTCACCGCTGATTTCCTTTAATAGAGTTCGGCACAGAGCCAGCACGACCATGCAATCGAACTGCTTGCCCGTGTTGCGCCGGAAATCCTCAATTACATCCTCAAAAGAACGCCGGGTCTTGTACGGGCGATCTGTAGTCATGGCATCGAAGGAATCTGCCAGCGCCACGATCTTGGCGCCGAAAGGTATCTGATCACCGCTGAGCCCGTCAGGATAACCCCGGCCGTCGATCCGCTCGTGATGATATTTTGCCAACAAGGGAATATCGGCATAGGGATGATGGATAGGTGCGAGGATCTCAAATCCCGCCGAAGGATGACGGTTTAGTTCGCTGGAGGCCTTAGCATCTATTTTGTATGGAGCGTTGATGATGTCGCGCTCGACAATCAGTTTTCCAATATCGTGAAGATAGCCCGCGATGGCAATGCCTTCGACTTCTTCTTCCGGCCAGCCTAACTCCCGGGCAATAATTTCGCTGTATTTGCCAACCCGCTCAGAGTGGCCCTGTGTGTACTTGTCTTTGATATCAATCGCCGCTGCGAAGGCGCGGACCGTATCGCGGTAGATGGTTCGCAACTCGTCGTAGAGCCGCTTGTTCTCTTCTGCGCGTTGTTCGACTTGACCCAGCAAACGATGTGTATGAATGCCCACTCCGACGTGGCGCACCATCGCACATATCACCTCCAAGTCATCTGCCTTAAATGACTCACCGCTCGCTTTGCCTCCCAGAAGAACCAACCCGTTCAATTCGCCTCTGACCACCATCGGAACGACCAGGTCGATGCCCTTCTTCCTGAACAACTCTTCATGGCGCTCGAGAAATGTGGTCCAGTTAGGATCCACACTCTCAACCCCAAGGAAGCAAACACCCGCTCCGGTAATTGCTTCACGCTCAGGGACGGTAAGGGTCAACTCAAGCTGATATTCGTCACCGAGTCCCCAAACTGCCAGACACTTAGTTGACTCTTGCCCGAGCAAGCACTCCACCACGGCCCCCCGGCGAATGGCGAGAGTACCCAACAATAAGTGCAGAGATGTGCGAACCATTTCATTGAAGTCACTTGTTCTTGCGATTTCCTGACCCAGATCGGCAAGCGCGCCAAAGGTGTGAATGAGCTTTTTGGTCGTGGACTCCATTGCGACTGGACTAGTGACTGGTGGTGCCGGCCTGGCTAAGCTGGTTTAACAAAGCGAGTGCTTCTTCTTCGTCCGTGACAATTGCCACGTGGCGCGTAAGGCCGAGCATTTCAAACAATTCTGCGGTTTGACTATTCACATCAGAGAAAACCAACTCGGCGTCATTTTTCTCGGCAATATCAATAATACCCATCAGAATCGAGACGCCAATACTGTTGATTAGTTCGGTATCGCTAAAATTGATGATTAGTGCCCGACATCCTAAATCCAATTGCTTCTTGCACTCACGCTCGATTCGCTCGCCGGTAAGTTTGTTAAGATAGTCACTCGCATAAATTACTGCGGTGCTCCCAACACAATGCGAGCGTACGGAAAAAGTTGTGGATTCCGTCAACTTGAAACCTCCCAAGGTCAGTTTTAGGGAGAGCGATTGTCAGGTACTTACTGAGTTGCTGTATTACACGAAACGATGCAACGGCTATTTGATTGCATCTGGATGACCGGTTAACGCAGGTACTTGGTCATCCGCAGGCTGGTTCCTTCATCTACGCGCTCAAATTCGACTTCATCCATTAGGGATCTGATGAGTTTAAGTCCCCAACCGCGTCGCTCTCTGACGGCCTCGCCTTCATCTACTTGAGTTCCCTGCTCTGGGTTCTGGGCCGCTAGACTCGAAGGCACGACGCCCCGACTGGAAATGGTGATGACTAATTTATCACTTTCGACGCGAAAACGCTGATAAATTTTTCGGTCAGGGCTGAAACTGTGCTCCGAGGCGTTTATATAAGCCTCCACAATTGCGTGTTTAATCTGATTAATGGCTTCCGGTCGGAAGTTCAGTCTACGCGCAATTTGCTCGACAGTGTTAGCCGCGAGGAGTTCATTATCTTCGCCCATCGGCAGGATCATGACAAATTCGTCTGGTTCCGACGAAGGTTTGGGGGTGGCTTGGATCTCGCTTATCCTCGCAGTTAAGAGCTCAACTTGCTGCCGGCTGGACGCAAATCCGTCGCGCTCCTCGATTGCGAGCATCGCCTCTTCTGAGAAGCCTTCGTTTGAAATCAACCAGATGCGTGGCCGCGCAAATCCGGAGTTGCGTGCCAACCTTTCTAACTGTTCGCACCACATTTCTGTTACTTCCCTGTCCGCCTCGAGTTTGGATTCTATCTCGGCGGCCAGCCAGATCACCTGGTTGGCATCAGTGTAAGTTGCTCCCTCAAAGGCGTGCCCCACCACGCAGCGTTCTTCGTCCGTCCCGAGTTGTAGCTCAGGACTAAATGCCGCGCCGTTGGCAACGTGCACCAGTTGAGGTAATCGGATGAGATCCGTTTCCTGATCCAGAGCCTCCGCAATTTCTTCCGGTGAGAGTCCCTTGTAAAGATCAGCGAACTGGTCATAGTGCAAAAGACTCCGAGGCACAAGTTGGCAATCGAACTTCGCCAGGAGCGCGCGTAGGCCTAGCGTCGATACTCGATGATAGTGGCGCGCCATCGTATGCGGTGCGCGTTTGAGCGCGCCGGTGATTGTATCGGCCACGACCAAAGCGCGAGGCTCATCGAGAATGTCCAGGCGAAACCGGACCTTCAAATAATCCTTCCAGGTCATGGAGCCGCCGCTCACCTCTACCGCTGCTCCATCCCAGTTTATGAATTCTTGAATATGCAGCCTATGTAGTACCTGTTCCAAATGATTCGGTTCGAGATGCAACCGCTTTCGCCATGATTCGAAGGAGGACTTACGCGAGTCACCGATGGCGGCTTCACATAGAATGCGCACCAGATCTCTACGGATTTCTGGCTGAGGGGCCACTTCTTCAAGCAGTGAAGCAAAATAGCGGTGAATGCGGCCTCCCATTAATTCGTCTACATACAATTTCTCGCAGTCGAGGTAGGTATCCAGGACTGCGTTTTTCTCGCGCGCGGCTTGCAACAACGCGCTAATGAAAAATGGACTAGAATCAAACTGTTGGACCAATAAATCTCTGGTCTGCTCATTAATCACGACACGTTGCCGAATAGCCACATGCTCTACCAGCCGGCGTGCGTCGTCCTCATCCAGTTTGCCTAGACGAAGGATATCGAGTGATTCAAAGTCGCAACTGGCACGATGCGCTGCATCAAGCACCTGGCGCCGCAACCCAGCCATAGTGAACGGCAGATTTGAGCGAGAGAAAATGCGGAGTATTTCAGCACCCAAGTCCCCGGGACCATCAAATCTCTCCGCTAACTGTGCGCCATCTATCATGACATAAGGACAGCCGTTGCGTTTGGGTACCCTTTGCGGCGCACTCAGGCAGAAGCGCACAAACGCGCGGTCGTCGTTGCCGAATCGTTCGACGTTGTAAGCTTCAACTAGTCGTTCAATCCATTCGAGGTCGGCGGAAGGCGCAAGTTGGATCAAATCCTTGAGGGTTAAGGAAGCCTGGCAGAGTGAGGGTTCATTGCGTCGAAAGGCTACATATTGAATCAGGAAGGTGTTGAGGAATTCAATCGCGGCGCTGACTGCGGTCGTTTCTCCCCGGGTGAGAGCAAAATAGATGGGTACAATATCTTCACGGCGATCGAAGAGTTGATCATAAGCTTGGCGCAGTAGCTCTGATACACCAGCCGAGGGGGCCATTAGTAACAACAGACCGCGCCCTTCGCTGGATTTGCGCGGATGGAACACAATCTGATTGAGTTCTTTGGCACGGCCAACGAACTCGTCTGAGGATACGCGGCCGAGAATTCGCCACACTTTTTTGCCGGGTCCCTTTTCGTTCATCCACCCTCAGTACTCAGCTGTGCTGATACAACTCGATTCGGTTTTTGCCTTTCCGCTTGGCATTGTAGAGAGCGCGATCAGCAGCGGCGATTATGCGATCAGGAGAGTCGACGTGTTTATTGAACGTGGAGATACCAATGCTGATAGTGACTCCGCCGGTTGGTTGTGACTTCCCGTGCGGATACTCTGTCTCAGCAACGCGTT
>DASSCG010000478.1:0-4395 GCA_035697925.1 Pyrinomonadaceae bacterium | reverse complement strand
AGACCGGTAACGACTCTGGTGATGGGAGCTGCGGTCGGATTTGTGATGGGCTTTTTCATTCCGACGTGGTATCGCCGGCATCTGGAACAGTCAGCACAGGAACGCACGCGTAGCCTTACGCTTGTACCTTCTGCTCCAGGGCGATCGACTCCAACCGTCATCTCGGCGTGAACGAGTTAACGTGAGTAATGAACTGAACCTGAATGAGCATAGAGTAGCGTTAGACCGTTCGGACCGTTGCGAGCGCAGATAAGTGATTAGGTTGTTCAAAATGCGGGATTCATCGATCACAATCAGCGTATGATTTTCCACTCCAAAGCAAAGTGTCTCGCACCGTCAGTGGTAGGGCACTCGCTTGACACGCGAGGGGTCAGTAGTTCGAATCTAGCGGTTACCAATATTTCGAACAAGGAAGGGGCGGCTTTGAGCCGTCCGTTCTAATTTCCAAATCTTCGCTAACACTTTAATCGCCAGTTCATTTAAGATTTCGTTCAGTGGTCCACCTCATTTGCCGGTTTCGATTCTGCTTCTCAGGACCACGCGCAAGCGCTTAGAGTGACGAAGGGACGATGAGGAAATCCACTGTTGCCAGTATCGGTCTCAGAGCAAAGACCGGGCGTGCCTTAGCCGTCGTCTTGGCGGGAACAATGGATGCGCCTCAGGTCGTTCGGAAGCTGGAGATTAGGCTTGATGATCCAAGGATGCCTGCGACTTCGCAGCCGTACCATGAAGTAATGGAGATGTCGTGGGAAGAGAGTCAGAAGGCTGTGCGCAAATCTGCTGCCGCCATCGCAGCGATTGCACAGAAAGCCCTGAAACGTTTGATCGACGAACTGCAGGCTGAGGGCATAAAAGTAAATTCAGTGGGAGTAGTAGGATCTGCAGATCGAGATTTGGCGAAGATCGGAAACTATCACATCCGGGCACACGCAGCCGAAGGCGTTTTGTTCCGTCGCGTGCTTGACGATGCTGCCGATGCTAACGGATTAAAGAGGCGCACGTTCTCGGATCGCGACCTTGATAAAACTGCCGCTGCAGAATTAGGACCGGCGAGTAATGCTTTAAAGCGAAGATTGAATGATTTAGGTCGGACCCTCGCTCCGCCCTGGCGCGCAGACGAAAAGCAGGCGGCGACCGCGGCTTGGTTGGCTTTGCATCGTCCCGGTTCATCGAAGTAGGGTTCTTTGCTCATCGATGGGCTGTTGCGGCGGGACTCTATCAATTAATAGACCCGCGAATCGCACGGATTCGCGGGTCTATTGTTGTTCTTGCTTAAAGCCAAGAGCTAAAAGAAGTCGAACTTAACCTCTTCCCCTTTTGCCGTCGTTCTTTTTGCCACCCCGATCATTATTATTTTGGGGCGGCCTCTCTTTCGGTTGCACCACGACTTTCGGCGGGTCTTTGGGCGGACGTTGCTTGTCATCCTTTCCCCGTCTTTGGGCGAATGCTCCGGCAGAAAGGACTAAAACCATCCCCACCGCCATCAACTTTCGCATGAAGTTTGTCATGATTTTAAATTCTCCTCATGGCTAATTCAGCGCTCATGGGAGGGAGAAGAGTTGCGCCGACCGACAAGCGAGCAATATGGGTGCCAAAGTGGACGACAGCGTGCTGGTCAGCTTTACCAGCGCAGTCTAACAGGAAACCGGCTTATTGCGCACCGTTTCGAGCGATTTCGCACGGTATCGTGCAGGGGGAGGAAAATCCGTGGTAAGCGTCTCCCTAGGCCCCGGTGCGATAACGGCCTGAACCCAGCTAACGCCGCACACTAATACTCAGTGTGCCTACGTTTCCACTGATGTCAAAAGCGCGTAACGAGATTGTGTGTTCTCCCGGCGCCAGTCCGGCGAAATCAAGCGAATACCTTTCGTTACCGCTATCGGCGATTCCATCATCGGGGAAGATAGGGCTCCACGGCGCCCCGTCAATGCTGGCGTCAGCTCTTTTTACTTTCCCCGTAGCGTCCTGAACCTCAAAGACGGTCAACACTCTTTCAGGTCTTACCTGCGGTTGGCCAACCAGTTTCACTGCTGGCGGAGTGTTGTCGATATCAACTGCCTCGCTCAATCGCTCACCTGACAACGCCTGGCCCAAAGGATTGTCAGCTGCGTCAGACGCAGTGATCTTAATGATGTAACGGCCGTCGGCAAGGGTTGCACCGTCGATGGTATAGAAGTTGTCGCGCAGTTTGTCCTTTAACAAACGAAAGGTACTTTCATTCAAGGCTCGATAATAGACTGCGTATTCAAGACTATCTCCGTTCCGATCTTCTGCCTGCCATTGAAAAGATCGCGCCCCGCGTTGAAACAATCTCCTTGGAGGAACCTGGGGCGCCGCGCCAAAGAGTGATGGGTCAAGACCAGATGACTCAACGTTTGGATCAACCTGTATCTGCACTACTGATTGCAACCCGATCCCTACTGGAAGGGATGTGATTGAAAGAACTTCAGGAGCTACATTCCTCGGGAGATATGCAATGCTGACGTCCTCCATCCATGTTGGACTGGTTGTGCCCGGTGCTGATCGCAACATTGCACGCCACTGAATGAATCGCGCGCGTGGGCTGGAAACCTGGTTGCCATCCGGATTCCGATAAGCTGCACTCCACTCGCTCCAGGTCGAATCTGGTCGCTCACCGTTTCCGGTTCTCGTTTGCAGTTCAACGTTGCCTGATCCTCGCCAGAAGACACGTCCCCAGGTCGCAGTTAATTTGGCGTCGCGCACGGGTGATTCATATGAACCACTCGTAATAAGCTCCCGGCCGAAACGGAGCAGTTTTCCCTGATTGCTGGAAGCTGCATACACCTGATCCCCTCGCACCAGAAAAGAAGAAATCTGTCCTTCGGTCGATTGGAGCAGCAGGGTGTCACGACCGTCATTGGTAACTGAATAGATTCTGCCTTTATCGGCGGTGCCGATCAGAACGCTTCCTGCCTGCAGAGCAGGAGCAATAGCAAAAGCCGTTACAGTCGAGGAACTCCAAACCACATCAGCTGCGCCATCGGGCAAAATCCTGAATACTGCGCTGCGAGCAGTTGAAAGATCCGTGCGACTCCTTTGCGCCGCAGCCTGCGTCTGAATCGGAGCACCTGACTCATCGATTGCCGTGATAGTTACGCTCGTAGTCGGCGTACCTCCTGATTCAGAAGGTTGGGGCGCTGCTGGTACGGGAGCTGTTTGCGGACGGCTGGTGGATGCTGCGTCACTGAGAGCAAGTGCATAAATTGAACCGTCGCCGGCAGGGGCGAGAGCGTGAATCTCACGCAGCTGCGCGTCAAACAGCGCAAAGGCCTTGCCATCGGGTGAAATTCGGAGCACCAATCCTCCTGGGTCTGTTCCGGCAATTAGATCTCCTTGTGAAGTCACTGCCAGAGAAATGACATGAGTCTGATTGGTGCTGATTAATAAAGATGACTCGGGCTTCGCACCCGCCGTAGTCACGCGATAGAGTTTGCCGTTGTCTCCAGTCCCGATGGCTAATGCACCGTCGCGAAGAATTGCCAACGACCAAATGTATTTGTCTGGAGGATCGAAATAAACTTCGGCACGTCCGTCCGAAGTGATGCGGTAGACTTTTCCGTCCGGTGAGCTACCTGCATAGAGCACGCCATCACGCCCAATTGCCAGCGCTGTCACATCAAGCTCGGGAGCGTCATAGAGCATCGAGCCACGTCCATCGGCCGCCACTCGATAAATTTTCCCATCATGGCCAGTGCCCAAATAGACAGTTCCCTGACCGTCGACAGCGCTAGACCAGATAAAAGCTTGTTCGGTATTGAAGATTTCGGTGAAGTTCGGCGCCAGCATTAACACGCCCGTATCGGTAATGGAAACTCCGCGAGCGTCTCCTTTTAATAATTCCGTGCGCCCACTCGTTTCCCAGATTACTGGCTGGCCGGCTTGAAGACGCGGACAAAGACTTACACCCATCAAGATAAGAGTAGCGAGCGAGAAAGTTCGTTTGCCGTATTTTGATTGAGACATTTTTTGTTATCAGTTTCCTATGTATTTTGCATATAACGAGCGCGCCGTGTTCATCTCATTAGTGCCACGAATAATTGAGCGCGCATCCCGAAAGACTGTGACTTCATATTCGCCGGTGGTGAAACGAAGCAAGTAGTCATTAAATTTAACTTCACCGACACCACTCAAACGTTCCGCCAGACTTTTGAAGTCAACGTGAGTCGGTTGGACTGGCGCAATCTGCACAGCGTTTCGTCCACACATGACGGCCGAAAACTCGCCAGCGGTAGCCTCCAAAGTTTGATAACGACCTTGAGCGCAGGTCGCACACTGGTCAGATGGAGGACCTGGATTAATTTTCCGCCATTCATTTCGCCAGACATCAAACTGCATTAGTGATTGGTGCAGCTGATCCTCGTGGCCGGTCAAGAG
>DASSCG010000477.1:0-4542 GCA_035697925.1 Pyrinomonadaceae bacterium | reverse complement strand
CATCGCGACTCCAAAAGTACTGGGTCACCGGGCGACTCTTGTCGGCAGTGACTGGTTTGGCGGCGTCGAATGGCTCTTCGGTACGTTTGACCCAGATATTTCGCGTCCCTTTGAGAGGTTTGACGAAAGCAATAAATTTTCCATCGGGAGAAAGTTGCGCGCCGGAAATCTCAGGATCTCCAAAAAACAACTCGCGATCGATGAGCGCAGGTTGGCTATTGGTTTGGGCTAGGGCGGCGATGGGCGCACCGGGCGTCGCACCAACAAGGAAAGCTAAAAGTAATGTGAATTTGCAGATGAATGTCATTCGAGTGAGTATTTGCATGTGGGCCTTTCTAATGTTGATGAGTCTAGATCGGGAACAGACTAGTTGTTACGTCCCACCGACGTCACTAGTTTCATAAACTGGAAGGTACAATTCGGTACGCTGTCAGTATAGATTGCCTTCACGCTTCCGGCCGGTGTAGTCCACATAAACCACTTTCAGATCGGTGTAGAAGTCCAGTGCGGTCGACCCTTGTTCGCGGTCACCAATACCAGTGCCTTTGATTCCGCCAAACGGAATATGCGCCTCTCCGCCAGTAGTAGGAGAGTTTATGTGCGTCATCCCGGTTTCTATCTCGTCCACAAAACGAAAGATGCGCACAGCGTCATTCGAAAAAATCGAAGACGAAAGCCCATAGTCGCAATCGTTGGCCACCCGCATCGCCTCATCGAAATCTTTCACTCTGAGTACAGACAAAACCGGTCCAAAGATCTCTTCGCGAGCGATTCTCATTTCTGGTGTGACGTGGTCGAAGATCGTAGGCTGCACAAAATATCCCTTATCTAAGCCGTCACCGCTGGCCCGGCTACCACCACACACTAAAGTAGCTCCGTCTTCTCGGCCGATATCGATATAGCTTAAGACGGTTTTGAACTGACTCTCGTCTACGCTTGGGCCCATCTCAGTTGATGCGTTGCTGCCGTCGCCAATGCGCATATTCTCGGCTCGATGTACCAAACGCTTAACGAATTCATCCGCAACTTCATTTACGACTACGGCCCTACTCGTCGCAGTGCATCTTTGTCCACTCGATCCAAACGCGCCCTGAGCGGTCGACTCTACGGCCAGGTCCAGGTCGGCGTCCTCTAAAACAACAACCGGGTTCTTTCCACCCATCTCGCACTGAACTTTGGCGCCGCGTCGCGACGCTTGTTCATAAAGACGAATGCCTACTCCATTTGATCCGGTGAACGAGATCGCTTTGACTGCTGGATGATTGATAATCTCGTCGCCTGCGTGTGAGCCTGAGCCGAGCACTAGATTCAGCACGCCAGCTGGAATTCCCGCCTCTTCAAAAATTTCAACGATACGTACTGCCGTAGCCGGCGTTAGCGATGCGGGTTTAAAGACAACTGTATTGCCGGCGACCAGGGCTGGAGCAATTTTCCAAACTGGAATGGCCACTGGAAAATTCCAGGGTGTCACGCAAGCTACCACACCGAGTGGTTGTTTAATCGTGTAGGCAAAGTTTGAGGGAAGTTCAGATGGAATCGTTTCGCCCGTCATGCGGCGAGCTTCCCCGGCACAAAAGTCAGCGACATTGATAGAGCGCTGTAGTTCGCCTCGCGACTCGGCGATGGTCTTTCCTTCCTCGCGCGTAAGAATTTGCGAGAGTGTCTCCTTATGTTTCTCCATCAGACGGGCAGCCTGCGCCACAATTCGTCCGCGTGCAGGTGCTGGCGTGGCGCGCCAAGCGGGGACTGCCCGGGCAGCCGCTTCCACTGCTTGTTTTGCTTCCTCGCGGGTTGCTTGCCGCACGACGCCCAGCACGTCGTCTGTATTAGCGGGGTTCACATTTGGGACGGTACGCTGCGAAAACGATTCAACCCACTTGCCGTCGATGTAGTTACGATAGGTATCCATTTACTTTGCGACTTTATCGTCTTAAGAAAGATAAAGATTGGAAGTGCGTTCAAGGCTGCATCGGTAGGAGCGATCTCTAATCGCTATGCCGTCAAAGCCGGCTTTCCCCATGACTCGAAAGAGGTCGTAATATAGCACAACGGGCTCGAGCGACTCAGCCGATTAGTTCTCCGCTGGACAAAGAGACAACCTACCTTCAGGATGTTTTTACTAGATTTGTTCAGATTTTGTTATATAGGATCCATTTATGAGTGAAGCTAGTTTCGGAAAGGGTCTGGCAGCTGGAGCGGCTGGCGGCTTGGTCGCCTCTCTGGTTATGAATCAGTTTCAAGCGTTATGGGGACGCTTCATGGAAGGTTCTGAAAGGTCGCATGGCGCACAGTCGTTGCAGCAGGGCTCGCCTGACCACGGCGTTGGTCGCGAGTTGAAGGACCGCGGCAGCGATGAGGAGCAGGACGATGCAGCAATGCGATTAGCCAACGTAATTTCAAAAGGGGTTGTCGATCGCGAATTGACGACGCAAGAAAAACACACCGCCGGCACTCTTGTTCATTATGTCTTTGGCGTGACTACTGGTGCTTGTTATGGGGCTGCGGCGGAAACTTTTCCAACCATAACGGCCGGAGTTGGACTTCCATTCGGCACCTTTGTTTGGCTTACAGCAGACGAGGGAGTGGTGCCTGCAGCCGGTCTATCGAAGTCTACCTCAGAATATCCGTTGAGGATTCATGCCTACGCGCTGGCCTCACACTTCGTGTACGGTCTAACGACCGAATTAGTTCGCAGGGCAGTCCGCCGCGCCTTGTAAGTCACGAGTAAAAAGATGCTGAGTAGCGTGGAGTCATCGTGGAGCTTGATTGCCGTTGTCGAGGGAATCAAACGCTGAAACAGAATCCAAACAACCTAAGAGAATTGTTAGAGCAACGAGTCGGTGTGGACCCGCATAAGCCCTTCCTATTCTCGGAAGCTGACGGCCGGCGATTCACCTACTCGGAATTTGATACGGCTGTCAACCGAACAGCAGCGCTCCTAGTGTCACTTGGGATTCAAAAGGGCGACGTGGTCAGCCTCTTAATGCCGAATAGTGCGGAGTACGTCATTGCCTACTTTGCCTGTTGGAAACTCGGTGCCTTGGCCGGCCCGGTGAACTCGCTGTTAAAACCGCACGAGCTAACTTACATAATCTCCAATTCGGAAGCTAAGGTCCTCATGGTTCATTCGGAGTTCTCAAAGCTGGTTGGGGAGATTCGCGCGGAGTTACCCGCTTTAAGGGCAGTGGTCAATTTTGATGACGAAATTCGAGCCACTCGCGACCTTTCGCTCGAGGACGAGCTCCCAAAGGTAAACATAACCACAGAAGATGAGGCGATCATAATCTATACCTCCGGCACCACGGGAAAACCGAAAGGCTGTTTACTGACACACGGAAACGTCATTGCTAACGCCAGGCAAATCACCGACTGGCTCAAATTCAGTGCCGCCGATCGTCTGTTGACGATAATGCCGCTCTTTCACATGAATGCCGTATCTGTGACCACTATGTCTGCGCTCTACGCCGGTGGTTCGACCGTTATTAGTCCCAAGTTTTCTGCGTCGCGCTTTTGGAAGATCATTTCTGACTTTCAAATAACTTCTTTCGGTTCCGTGGCGACGATGCTTTCGATGCTCTTATCTACTTATCCAGACGGTGTTCCAGAAGGACTGAAGACCGACCAGCTGCGATTTGCTATGTGCGGGTCCGCGCCTGTTCCGGCGGAAGTTCTGAAGCGTTTTGAATCTACTTTCAATTGCCTGGTAATAGAAGGCTACGGACTTTCTGAATCAACTTGCCGTTCGACCTTTAATCCGCCCGACGTGCGACGTCGCCCTGGTTCCTGCGGTCTGCCCATTGGAAATGAGATGAAGGTTTTCGACGACAATGACAGGGAAGTGAGCAATGGTGAGTTGGGTGAGATTGTTTTGCGGGGTGAGAATATTCTTAAAGGGTATTACAAGAACCCTGAAGCGACGGCTAACGCATTTCGCAACGGGTGGTTTCACACTGGCGACATTGGTTACCGAGACCCGGACGGCTTTTTCTACATCGTCGATCGGAAATCAGACATGATCATCAGGGGAGGGGAAAACATTTACCCGCGCGAAATCGACGAGGTGCTCTACCAACATCCTTGTGTCGCAGCCGCCGCTGCTGTCGGCATTCCTGATTCGCTTTACGGAGAAGAGGTCACTGCCTTTGTAGTGCTCAAGGACGGAGATCAGATCGCGGAAGAAGAATTAATCACGTTTTGTCGTGAGCGTTTAGCCGACTACAAGTGCCCTAAGAGAATTCATTTCGTAAAAGAAATTCCCAAAGGTCCCACCGGAAAACTTCTAAAACGCGAATTGGGTCGCCAGTTTGATTCCCGCTAGGCTGGCAACCCGCGAAGCGGGTGGAAGCATAGAGCCTGGGGCGTGAGCCCCAGGTTAAAATCATGTGTTCATGGAGCCCGCGATAGCGGGCGAAAGCGCATTGCTTAAACACCGCGCACGCGCCTGTCGCCCGTTTTCACGGGCTCGCAGACATTGGGCCTTCCATTCCTGGGGCTTGCTCCCCAGGCTTTACGCTATCACCTGCTTCGCAGGCTACTTGGCCC
>DASSCG010000476.1:0-2455 GCA_035697925.1 Pyrinomonadaceae bacterium | reverse complement strand
ATGGAAGTTCTTGAGCGGAGCATTTACGTGGCTGGGTAATCGGACGGGTGGAAGAGGCTGGATCGAAGTCGCTAATGCTCGAGCTCAAACTCTGGAAGAGCGTATTTATGGCTTCTATGAAAGGAACAGCAGCCGATTTCTCCCGATCCTCGGTCTCGAAATTTGTTTCCACCTCGCAGGAGTGGCGGAGGTTTACACTACTCTTTCATTTATCAGTGAAACTCTGTCGCCTACGCTGCTGACGGCATTCATTTTGGAGTCGGTAAATCGCGTGATCAATGTAGCGTTTAAGTTCGTTCCGTTTCGAACGGGTGTTGATGAATATGGCTCCGGCGCGCTCGCAAAGGTGCTGGGTTTTACGAGAGCGACAGGCGTGACGTTGGCGATTGTGCGTAAGGCAAGGGATATCTTCTGGACTGCAGTCGGAGTCTCGCTGATGGTTCGTCGTGGACTCTCACTTCGGGCCGCAGCCAATCAAAGCGACGACATCGCGGAGGATATTTCAATTGAACCGGCGCCAGCTTCTACCCTGCCGGCGGGGAGATCCTGACATCTGTCATTTTCCAGTCCTCATTTATCATTTGGTCGTCATTCTGATCTCAGTTTCGTGATGCTTCGTGTTGTTTCGTGGATAGTTCCTACTCATAGGCCAGCGCGCTGACGGCGTCGAGATTTGAGGCTCGGATTGCCGGGTAGAGAGCTCCCACGGCGCCTCCCAATATTCCAATGGTGGCTGCCGTTAGGCCCCAAGCCCACGTAAATTCGAAAGGCAACCCGTAGAATTGCTGAATAAGATACCCGGCAGCAAACGACAGCAGAAAGCCCGCGACCAACCCAATCACACTAATCAGTAGTGCTTCCTTTTCGATCAAGCCAATGATGTAACCACGCGAAGCTCCCAGAGCTTTTAAGATTCCAATCTCACGAGTCCGCTCAGTGATGGTTGTATACATCGCTAACATCACGACCAGGGCGCTTACTACCGCAGCCAGTCCGACCAGTACACGCAAGAAGACAGGGAGGTACGGAATGTTCTGTTCGATACTGGTGAAAACGTCTTCGGTGAACTGGATCTTATTACCGGGAAGCTGTTCGGCAATACGTTTAGCGACGTCAGACTTATCGCTCGAACTGCGGACCTTCACCATGATGTAAGTACACTTGTCGCGGGCTTCGAATGCCTCCTGCATCGCTGCCAGTGGCATCTTTACCCGGGCCGTCGATTCAGGAGAGTAAATGCCGGCTACGCGATATGGCTTGTCTCCAATGAGTTTCAATTCACTGCCGACCGCAAGTTTGTTATTGCGCGCTTTCGTCTCGTCGATCACGACCTCGCTGTCGCCCTGTGGGGCGCGACCATCGACGAGGCGAATGCCGTTCATCTTCGAGAATGGTTCCCAGTCAACACCTTCTATTCGCTCCAGTCCAAATCCGCGATTACTCTGAAGTACGTTCACAATCACCGGCAAAGCATCCTCGACGCCCTCGATCCCCTTTAATAATTCGGCATACTTTGTGCTGAGGTTTGCTGTGGACGACGTCAGCTGCATCGATCCTGGTCGGGTAAAGATTATCTCCGCGCGCAGGTTTGATCCACGACGCTGCAAGTCATTAGACAGGCCCCGTGCCAGGCCTGTAAAAAGCATGACGAGGCATACGCCGAGTGCTATTCCGGCTACGCTAACCAATGTCCGCACGGGGCGCTGACGAATGTTCGAACGAATGAGATTGTCCATAATTGTCTGGCGTCACAAGAAGCCAACTGTCACGCACTTCCGACACCCGATTAGTGTGTTGATATACATTAAGCGATTTGTACCGAGCCAACAACCGCTCGGTTGGTTGTTAGTTCAGAGTTCAAGTCTGAGTTTGCGTGGTGCCAGAGGCACAACCTAGAAGGTGAACGCCGAACTTTGAGACAATCGGTGCAAGCAATCCCCTATGCTTTCAGTTATAATTTGCCGCTTCTTCACAAAGGAAACTTGAATCTTGGCGAGCGATATAAAGTTTAGTTCCTCGGCGGCCGCCGAGATCGAACATCACAAGGGCACCTGGCCGACGGTTGAGCTTGATCGACCCACAGGTCTGCTTGCAAGCCTGGATTGGATTGTTGTCGCCACGCTGGTGATGTGTGTTGCGCTCGGTTTCGGATTGCGAATCAGCAATCTTAGCGCGATTGGATTCGCCGAGGATGAGATGAATAAGCTGGATGCCGTCCATGCTTACGAGCGGGGTGATATCAGTGCTAATGCTGAACACCCCATGATGATGAAAGCGTTGATGTTTGCATCTGTGAAAGCATCCAGCGCGTGGTATCAACTCACCGGCCGAGCTGTTAGCGATGAATTCGCTTTGCGTCTCCCGAACGTGATCGTGGGCGCGCTGACCGCGATACCTCTATTTTTACTGACAGCCGCCTACTTCGATCGGTGGACCGGACTCCTGGCAGCTGGGT
>DASSCG010000475.1:0-3827 GCA_035697925.1 Pyrinomonadaceae bacterium | reverse complement strand
TGATACGAGAGATAGCCAGCTTGAGGGCCGCTTTGTGGTCGGTCAACTGTTGCAGAAAACCTATTTGCCCGCTGGGCGAAAGCACCAGGGCCCGATCGTCTTCGCCCATTTGACTCACGAAATTGTTTAGCAGCTCGCCAGTGCGCTGTACGCCCTCAGGTGAGAGATGGAAATCATCAACAAAGAAGATAAAGGATCGTCCTGGCATCGGAGACGTAAGCGTCGAGGGTCGCTCACTAGTGTTTGCTCCTTGACTACCCGTAGCTGCCAATTTTGCCGTTTCACTAGTGCTGCCAGTCTCGACACTTTCAAAGAAGGATATGTTCTGCGGCTGGCCATCGACCAATAGTTCAAATTGATCTTTAGTCAACCCCTTAACGTTGCGACCCTTCTTGTCCAGAACGACCAGATCTGTTTGCACCAGGTCAGTACTAATCTTCAAAACTTCGTCCTGCGGTGTGGCAGGCGGGTTCTGCGGGCCAGTCTGAGACAAAACCTGGAAGGATGACGAAATCAGCAGGAGGGACGACAAGCTGAGACTGATACAACCTTTGAGACGAGAGTGCATGGAATTCCTCTTTTTAGAATGAAATTGTCGATAATTGACAGCGCTTCGGCAGCTTAGAAAGCTGGTGCAGCCAAGTGCGGTTGATAGTTAGCCTCTCACCACTTGAGCGGCCATCGGAGAGAGTTAATCCCGAAGTAATGGAAACTTCTACAGAATCTTGGCGCAAGAATCAAGTATTGAGGATTGAAGGTTAGTCCCAGCACTCACCGTCACCCCGCTTGGGCGATTAACTCTTGCGCTCGCAACATCCAAGCGGCAAAATCGCCCACCGCACAGCTTGCCAATATGTCTAATTCAGCTTCAGCTCCGACACCGGAAGTGAATTCTCCCGCTCAGGATATTTCTGAATCGAAAGGCTCCGCTCAAAAGCGCACTCGAATAGAATCCATCGATCTCCTGCGAGGCATCGTGATGGTGATCATGATGCTCGATCACACTCGCGACTTTGTACATCGCGATGTGTTACAGGGTTTCGATCCTACGGATCTCTCCCGGACCAACGTAGCCCTTTTCTTCACTCGTTGGATCACACATTTTTGCGCTCCGGTTTTCGTGTTCCTTGCTGGAACAGGAATTTATTTGCAATGGAGTCGAGGGAAGAGCAAATCTGATTTATCGCGTTTTCTGATCACTCGTGGGCTCTGGCTGATCCTGCTTGAGTTCACTGTCATCCGCATTAGTGTGTTCTTGAACTTCGATTACACGTTTCTTGGCGCTATGCAGGTCATTTGGGTCATAGGAGTTTCTATGATCGCACTGGCTGCATTGATTCACTTGCCGCTCCGCGTGATTGGAGGCTTTGGAGTGGCAATGATCGCCCTTCACAACTTGTTGGATCGTTATAAGGCGGCTGGCGGTTGGCAAGGTCCTAATAGTCCCGTGCCCAGCTACTGGTCAAAACTTTATTTCATACTGCATCAACCCTTCGAAGCATTTCCTATACTTGGATTTCCCAGCCCAGTGCTCTTCGTGATTTACCCACTTATTCCATGGTTGGGAGTTATGGCGGCCGGCTATGCATTCGGTGCTCTATACAAATTGGATGCACTCAGGCGGCGCCGACTACTCCTGATCTTAGGAGGTTCGGCAACCTTACTTTTTATCATTCTCAGGTTTATCAATCGTTACGGTGATCCTTCGCATTGGTCCTCGCAAAACTCTGCAGTGTTCACCGTGCTTTCATTCCTCAATACAACAAAGTACCCGCCCTCTCTGCTGTTCTTGTTGATGACTTTAGGGCCTGCACTATTGGCGCTAGCATGGTTTGAATCGTTCGAAGGTGTTACCTCAGATGCATCCCAGCCTTCAATCTTGGGCAAGATACGGAAAGCCTTTATTACCTTTGGTCGAGTACCACTCTTCTTCTACCTTCTCCAGTGGCCCACCGCCCGTATTATTGCGGTACTTGCACACCTAATTGCAGGTAAACCCGTCCGTTGGATGTTTAGCAGCCAAATCTGGTCCTCCGCGCCAGAGCCGGACATTGGCTTTAACCTGGCGGTTGTATATGCCTGCTGGATCTTGGGAATCATCCTTCTTTACCCATTGTGTAAATGGTTCGCGGAAGTGAAGCAGCGACGAAAGGACTGGTGGCTGTCGTATTTGTAATCGGGAGAAGGTGGAGGCCCCTTATCGTTGGTTTGTCTCGTGGAAGGCTCTTCTGAGCTTTACCATCACTGCGAACTTAACTGAGCTTTCAATTCGCGGAATAGACGCGCTAAGTCCCTCGGTTGGTAGTTGGCATTAAGCCCACTAGGATTGGGCAAGACCCACAGAACTGTGTCACCGATCCTAAATTCCTGGCGACCCACTTTGGCGTTCGGCTGATCAAAGGCGAGGCGAAATGCTCCGACACCAAGGATCGCGAGAATCCTCGGCCGATATCGCCGCACCTTATTCTTTAATCGCTTGCCACCGGCAATGATTTCTTCCCTCGTCAATTGATCGGCACTGGCTGTCGCTCGTGACACGACATTAGTTACCCCGTAACCACTCGCCAGCAACTCACGTTCTTCAAAAGGCGATAGCAACCGATTCGTGAATCCCGACTCGTGCAACGCTTTCCAGAATCGATTGCCCGGTCGCGCGAAATGATGCCCTACCGCTGCCGTATAAAGTCCCGGGTTAATACCGCTGAACAGCACCAGGAGGTCATGCGCAATGACGTCGGGAACAGTTTTGTTCGAGGCTGCGAGGATCTGTTCCCTGGTAGGCTTCCAGGGAGTGGTTACGTTGATGTCTCGACCGAGAGGTTTGTCCACAAAAAACGCAGGCCCTTAGGCGTCCGAGTCATTGAATCGTGAATCGAGTCTGTTGGGTAGCACTGGTTCTTGCCACCCGATCCACAACCGTGACTTGTAGAACATACTGACCCGCTGGCAAATCAGTCAAAGAAAGATCGGCTGCGTACGGGAGCCTTTCGAGATCAACACCTGCAGTCGCGATCTTTTTCAGTGCGGTAGTGATTACCGGTTGATTGTCCCTGAGGACTTGCACCTGGGCGGCAACGTCAGGATTTGAGTCTGCTGTCGCTCGTTTTGCGTTGTAGACGAAGAAGAGGAAGCGTAGCACAGAGTCTCGCTCGTACAGTCGATCGATATTTAAATCGGCCTGCTCGAACGCCGGCTGCGTACCACCGGAATTTGCATCGGAAGGCGCTGCCTGCTGACCAGTTATCACACTACTTAACGTGAGTTTGCCAGCCGATAGATCGGGTATTTCAACCCACCCATGGGCGCTGCCGGTTCGTCCGCTTTTCTCATCACGCGCGGCGACCCTCACCTGATAGAGTCCTGGTTCAAGAAAAACTGGAAAAACGTATGACACGTTGGCGTTAGGACCCTTCATGGAGGTCTCCGTTAAAGCAGACACTCCAAGGCGCTCTGAGAAGCGCGCACCGGGTTGACCCTTGTCGTTCAAATACAATCCGATGAGTTGCACGGCAGCCTTTTGTTTTCCCTCTTCCGAACTAAACGTAAGTGATTCAGCCGGAATCTTCAGCGAAGTTGAAAGCATCATGCGCTTGTCAGGCCCATAGAGATAATTCAAAGTTAACGCGATGGGAATTCCACGATCTGGGTAGACTCTTGTCAGTGCGTCGCGCAACTCCTTCTCCGGTGTTTTCTCAGCGGGTTTTGTCTCTTTCGGCTTAGTTGCGACTGGCTCCGGTTCACGGTCGTAAAACCCCCGCCGCACGCGGACCGTTAGCTCCGGCTTTTGCAGTAGTTTTACTTCGATGCGGCGAAACTTGCTTTCCTGG
>DASSCG010000474.1:0-4446 GCA_035697925.1 Pyrinomonadaceae bacterium | reverse complement strand
TCTTCAATGACAACGGCGGGCCGACCATGTCAGGCACGACGATCAATGGCTCAAGTAATGCACCGCTGCGCGGCTCGAAACGTCAGACTTGGGAAGGCGGTATCCGAGTGGCGTTCATCATTCGTTGGAAAGGGCACCTTGCCGAGGGCAAGATTGATGCTCGCCCGATCATTCAACTCGATGTCCTGCCGACAGCGCTAGCAGCCGCGGGTATACAACCGCAATCACAGTGGAAATTCGATGGCGTGAATCTGCTCCCCTTTCTCACCGGTAAGATGTCAGGCCGACCACACGAGGCGTTGTATTGGCGTCTTGGCCAGCATATGGCAATCCGCAAAGGCGACTGGAAGCTGGTGAAGACCACCGAAGGTCGGTTGAAAGAGGCCGATCCTTCCACATTCGGCTATCTATCAGGCGCCGAACTCTACAATCTCGCAGAGGACATTGGGGAACAGAAGAATCTTGCCGCTGTACGTCCCGAGAAGGTCAAGGAGTTGGCAGCCGCGTGGCGACGCTGGAACAAACAACTTTCGAAACCGATGTGGCCACCGGGGTGAACGGGGTGTGTGCGATCGAGACAGCGATTGTGTTTGGGTGGATCGGTTCTTATTTAAGCCATAATCCTGGGTAATGATTCGGTTCGCGAAGGAACTTGAAAGCGCATACCGGTACGTGTGAGGTCGAGCGGAATCCAGAGTGGATGAGGAAAAAGGGATCGTTGATTTCCACTCGCACCGCCAAACAAGTCACGCACTCACTCTGATCGGCCCACTTCCCGACCGGCGCCGCCAGGCGCACTGCCGAGGAGAACATCATGCACGGCGTTAAGAAGGCGGCGAAGAAAACCTTATTGGTTCTTACGTTGTGTGTTGTTCTGCTCGCCTCGGTACTGCTGATCAATACTCTCCGCTTTACCTCTAAACAAATCCAGGCTGAGCCGATCCAGCCTGTCAGTGTTGACGAGGGTAGCGTCGCCCCACGCCTGGCCCAAGCTCTACGTTTTCAGACGGTCTCGTATGAAGATGCCGGGCAAAGAAGGGGTGAGGAATTCCGTGCCCTGCACAAATATCTCGAACAAACCTTTCCTAAGGTTCATTCGACACTGATCAAAGAGTTGGTTGGTGAGTACAGCCTGCTTTACACGTGGAAGGGGCGCGACGAAAGATTAAAGCCGATTCTGCTGATGGCTCATCAAGACGTTGTGCCTGTCGAGCCTGAGACCCTCGCTAGCTGGGAGCAGCCTCCGTTTGAGGGACGCATTAGCGAGGGACACATCTGGGGCAGGGGCGCGATGGATGATAAATTCGCTCTGCTCAGCATCCTGGAAGCTGTCGAGATGCAGTTGGGCCAGTCCCTCCAGCCGCAACGCACAATCTATTTAGCGTTTGGTCATGACGAAGAGATCGGCGGCCACGGCGGCGCCGCAAAGATTGCGGAGCTTCTGCGACAGAGATATGTCGAGCTCGAATACGTCCTCGACGAGGGGCTTGCTATCACTGATGCGGTTTTACCCGATATCAGCAAGCCCGTCGCGCTGATAGGAATCGCGGACAAGGGCTACCTGAGCCTCGAACTCAGCGTGGAAGTCGAGAGCGGTCATTCCTCCATGCCGCCACCGCAAACCGCAATCGGCGTCCTAAGCGCGGCCGTGAGTAGATTGGAAGAACAGCAAATGCCAGCGAGCATCGAGGGGGTGCCGCGCCAGACGCTCGAGTACATCGGGCCAGAGATGCCCTTTGGCAAGAGACTAGTGATGGCTAATCTCTGGCTCTTTAAACCATTAGTCGAGCGCAAACTTTCCGCCTCGCCCAGCACGAACGCCGGCATCCGGACGACCATCGCTGCAACTATCATCGATGGAGGAGTGAAAGAGAACGTCCTGCCAAGCAGGGCTCGAGCCATCGTGAATTTCCGCCCTCTTCCCGGAGACTCTCTAGAGCGCGTAGTTGCACACGTCGGCGAAGTCGTAAATGATCCGCGCGTAAGGGTTAACAGGTTTGGAGGCTCAAACAACGAAGCGTCTCCCGTCTCAAGTACCAATGCGGCAGGCTTTCAGATTATTCAGCGGACAATGCGACAGGTGTTCCCGGAAGCGCTGGTCGCGCCCGCACTCTGCGTCGGCGGGACAGACTCGGAACATTACGTGAAATTAACGAATAACATCTATCGCTTCTCTCCGCTCCGGCTGCGCCCGGAAGACATGAAGAGACTACACGGTATAAACGAACGTACATCCGTAAAGGACTACGCAGAAAGCGTGAAGTTTTATTATCAATTGATAAGCAACTCCGCGCAGTAGCCGGTGCAACGAAGAAAAACTCGTTAGACAGCACGTGAACTAATGAGCTTGGGCCAGAAATCCCTATAGGAAGCCGGACAGCGGTGCGTCGCCAGACGACGAACAGTGCCTTGCGACAGCGTTATGGCACTGGCCTTTGATATATTGTGGCTATGCTGCTGGCTGAAGGTACTTGCCTTGGACCATACACGATCCTTGGTCATGTCGGGGCCCGCGGCTCCGCTAAGTCCCCGATTCTTTCTCATGAGGTTACGCCTTGATTTTAAATTGATGAGGGCGGCTTATATCACAACCGAGGGGCACGCGCTTAAAACGTAGGTCGGAGTTATTTACCTAATCATCAGGGCTGTCGCTCCTCAATGATCTTCCGGGCCCTTGGATTCAGCCTTTCAGTCTCACCAGCTCGTTGATCCTCTTGCTTACAGCGTCGGCCAGCATTCGCACTTCTTCTTCGGTGTAGTTCGCGGCGCGGAACGCGTCCCCGATCTGGCGATCACTCAGACGTGATAGTAATTCCCCAACCCACTTTGCGTCAGCGATCGAAATGTTATTCATCAAGTCCGCGTTTTTGCCATCGTAATCTAACTTAACGAAGTTGCCGGCTACGGACTCAATAAATGCGTCTGACACATAATCCTTCGGTTCGTTGCGACTTCCTTTGATACTTCGAAAGAAAGCCATCGGCGAGCTCTGCCCACCAGTCTTTCCAAAGGTCGTTCCCAGATCACTGACAATGTAGCGCAGCTCATTTCCGCTGCTGCCCTTCACCCATAACACGCGATTGTTGTCATCTTTGAGATCCCAATTCTCCATCAGTGCCATTAGCACTTTCAGACCTTGCAACTCACGCTTGCCCGCAAATGGATTGGTCGCCCACTTCCAGGCGTCTAACCGGTCAACATTTTCGGGCCGCGCCTCGAAGCGAACATTTTCAAATGTACCCTTGGTGTCGATAGTTACACGCGGTGCCAGGTAATTGATTTCCGACACGTATCCGACGGCCCACACAAGTCTTACCGCCGCGGTTTCGCTCTGTGCTTCTTTACCAATCTTCGCTACCCAAACGCGTCCGCGTCCATCTTTGACGCGATACTTTTTCGAGTAGCCTCCGGTTTCTTCTTTTACGAAGGTAACCTTACTCAAGTCTGGTTTCATTTCTTCGCCACCAGGGCCCAGCAATAGGTTCCGCGAACTGATGTCAACAGGTTCCCGCCAAAGCACCGGAGTACCTGTGGGCGGTTCCTTTTTCTTCTTCTCCTGTGACTCCTTCTTCTTCTCATTTTGAAATGCCGAGGAGGAAAGTGGGAAGCTCAAGGCGACCATATTTGCGAGCACAATAGCCAGCAGGACATTCGAGAAGCGACGCTTATTCATCTCAACACCTTTTGGAATAATAGATACCAGCCTCACCAAAAACCCAGAACTTAGCCGACAAACGTAACAATGCTATTGCCAAATTGGATCAGAATCAATCCGAGGCGCAATTCGAAACAATTTCCGGCCGAACTCTGGCGGCACCTAAAACTTTAAGCCATTGGAGAAGGGTAGTGGCATAAAACCAAGAACGTAGTGGGATAGCTGCAGACGTCCACCTCGCGGTCGAAACGGCAAAAGGACAACCAAGACAATGACCGCAACCGCAACCCGAGGCAGGGCACTCGCTGCGTCCTCAACCGCATCGCATTAACACTCGACACGTACAGTCACGTTTTGCCGGACATGCAGCAGGCCGCTGCGGAGAAGCGCCACAAGTTGTTGATTCTATTGGTGCCCCCGCAGGGATTCGAACCCCGAACCAACAGATTATGAGTCTGCTGCTCTAACCGTTGAGCTACAGGGGCACACTTGCTTATAAGGATTGCGCGGGCGATTGTAACCAAAATCCGATGGGTTCCAAAATTGACTCTCTCGAATGCTCGTCTTTCCTCAACAACGTAGGCACCAGCTTGTTCCACTGCATTTAGACGCTCGTGTTCAGATCGTCTTTCTAAGAATGTAGGTTGGTTGACATTGTTGCGGTTCGGTTTTCCGCTGGTCAGGCTGTTCAGAGTGGCTGGTTTGCGGGCTTGTGGTGCAAGGAATTGTAGGGGCGTCCCTCCGTGGGCGCCCATCGTGGAGCGTAGCATCCCGACATTCATGCCACGATG
>DASSCG010000473.1:0-4916 GCA_035697925.1 Pyrinomonadaceae bacterium | reverse complement strand
ATTGGGCCATCAGTAGCCAGGCCAGCTCGTTCCGCATCGAGCACAATTGCGGGAATGCCTGATCGATTCAGCGCGAGCCCCATTAAGGCTGATGACGCGGCTTCTCCCGTGGCTAACAGCGCAGCGACTAGTTCATCGCCTGGTTGATCGCATACTGACCGCCCGCGTTGGGCGAGCTCATCAGTTGTGTTACCGAGTGCCGATACAACAGCAACGACTTGAAAGCCTTCTCGCCACCATCGATAGATCTCGTGAACCGCGGTCGGTAAGTCATTTTCATTCCGCAACACAGAGCTGCCGAACTTTAATACGATGATACGGTTTTCGCTTTGCATCACACTGCCCCTTTCGTTTGAGCAAGTCCCTGCGATAGATCGCGAATGACATCAACAGGATCCTCTAAACCAACCGAGAGTCGTACCAAGCCGTCAGTTATGCCTGCGGCTTGACGCTGCAGAGCAGGAACATCCGCGTGAGTCATCGACGCCGGATGCGTAATCAGTGTTTCTGCTGCGCCCAGGTTTTCTGCGAGCGCACACAGTTGCACACTGTTCATCAGACGAATACCAGCGTCGACTCCTCCTTCGATCTCAAAGGCTATCAGTGCTCCGCCTGAGCTTTGCTGTTTTCGCGCCAATTCAAATTGCGGGAACGACTCCAAGCCCGGATAGAGCAGTCTTGTCACTCGAGGATGTGTTTCTAAAAAACGAGCAATCCGTAAAGCGTTTTCTGAGTGCTGTGCCATTCGCAACCCGACAGTCTTTACGCCTTGTAGTGTCAACCACGCGGGAAATGGGGATTGGATCGCGCCTATCGCGTTGCGAGTGAAGGAAAAGCGCTCTTGCAGTTCGGGGTCACGGGTGATTAAGGCACCCCCGACGGTTGCATTGTGCCCTTCAATAAACTTTGTGGTTGAATGAAGAACGACGTCCGCCAGTAGCTCGAATGGTCGTTGCAGAGCAGGTGTCAAGAGAGTGTTATCAACCACCAGCAGCGCATTTGCCTCATGCGCTATTCGTGCTGTCAACTCAATGTCGGTAAGTTTTAGTGTTGGATTGGCAGGCGTCTCGATGAAGACAAAACGAGTGGGTCTTGCGGTCACCGCTTTGCGTAGGTCTGCTTCATTCGCTGTGTCAACAAAGTCCGCTGTAACTCCGAAAGGAGCGAGCACTTGATTGAATAGTCTTACGGTTCCTCCGTAGACGGCTTGAGAAGCAACAACATGATCGCCTTCGCGCAACAGCGCGAGACACAGTGCCGTCGTGGCAGCCAGACCAGTCGCATAACAAGTGCAGTAACTGGCGCCTTCAAGTGCAGCCAAACGCCGTTCCAGCGCTGATACGGTTGGATTCGCCGATCGGCTGTACGTAAATCCTTTGTCCTTGCCGACAGCTTCCTGGCGATAGGTTGTGGTCTGATAAATCGGCGTCAGCAGGGCGCCGGTTGTTGGATCAGCTATTGCTCCAGCATGCAAGGCCAGTGTGTCAAAGTTCTGGTCCTTGTTTGAAACGGACTATTGAACATCCGCTAATTGTTCTACAACAGTTCGCATACAGCCCTCCTTCTGTGGTCCGACAATTTGTCGTGACGAAGGGAAGGCTGACTGGACCAGGCGGGCGGGAAAATGAAAACCCCGCGCCTCAGAGTGCGCGGGGTTCCAAAGAAAGCTGGAATATCCTCCACGGCTCTTTAGCAGTTTTTTACGTGGAGCAAGTCGCCTTAAATCGCCACGAAGAATAATTTCAAAGATAACGAGGGCGACCTTATCTCACATCCGACAGGGCAGTGTCAACATGAAACGAGTTGCGAATTGCAAATGTTTGCGCGTAATGCAGGCTCCTCAGTAATCTAAACGGCAAGGATGGATATTGATCTGCGTGAAGCTGAGCGCGCGAAATCCACCTACCCTCGATATGTTCCTGAATAGCAATACAGCGCGGCTACGTTTTTAGGTGCGGAAGCGGTTGCAGTCGATCTCGTGAATTCTCACCTTGTAGCCGATAATTCGCTCGGTGGTATTCAGTAGTTTTGCCGCCCGCTTGCGGTTGCCTCGAGTCGTTTTCAGAGTATCCATGATGATGTCTCGCTCGAAGGCCCCCACTGTGGCCTCCAGCGATAGTTGCGTCACTGTTCCCGAGCCCTCGGCGGTTTGTAGCGTAGGCGGCAAATGATGGCCATGAATTACATCGGTTTCACAGACAAGCACCGCACGCTCGATGATATTTTCCAGTTCTCGGACATTCCCGGGCCAATGGTAAGACGCGAGCATGTCGATCGCTGGTGTTGAGATGCGTTTGATTCTTTTTCCATGCTCGCGTGCGTACTTCTCCAGAAAATGATCCGCCAACAATAGAACGTCGGACTTACGCTCGCGTAAAGGCGGCATGAAGATAGTGAACACGTTCAGACGATAGTAAAGGTCTTCGCGGAACTCACCATTAGCGATCGCCTGTTCCATATTCTTATTGGTGGCAGCTATCAACCGCACGTTTACCTTGATGGTTTCTGTGCCACCCAAACGTTCAAACTCTCTTTCCTGAAGCACACGTAGCAACTTGATCTGTGTTGACACGTTTAGATCGCCAATCTCATCAAGAAAAAGCGTGCCGCCGGCAGCCAATTCGAAACGTCCCTTCTTCCGGCCCTGCGCTCCGGTGAAGGCGCCCTTCTCATAACCAAACAGCTCAGACTCAATAAGCGTTTCCGGCAAAGCCGCGCAACTGACTTTTATGAAAGGTTTATTTGCGCGTAGCGAGTTGTAGTGAATCGCATGAGCAATCAACTCCTTGCCGGCGCCCGATTCGCCGCGCAGCAGCACGGTGGTATTGGTTCTCGCAACCTGCGTCACCTGTTCATACACCTGGCGCAGCGGGCCTGAGTTGCCAATGATGTGACTGAAGTCATAACGCTCACGCAGTTCCTGCTTCAAATGGATGTTCTCGTCCAGCAGACGCTGCTTGTCTGATTCGATCAGGTGATCGACTTTTATCGCTTGAGCGATCATCGTCGCGATTATTGAAAGAAATTTGGTAGCGCGCTCGTAGTCGCGATCGGCTTTGTAGTCGAGATCGACTCCCAACACACCGACGGGTTTCCGGTTTACGAGGACCGGAACACAAATGAAGGTCAACTCCTTCGTAAGTGGCTTCTTGCGAGCGCCCAGGCGATCGAGAAACATCGGCTCGCGACTGACCTGCGGCACAACGACGGGCTTACCCGTTTGTGCCACACGTCCGGAAACACCTTCTCCCAGCCGGTAGCGCACGCGGCGTGCTTCAGATTCGTCCAGACCATGCGACGCAACGATGCGTAGCTCGTTAGTATCCTGATCGAGCAGCATCACGGAACTGCGCATCATGCCATGGTGTCTTCCGAGAATCGCGAGAATTCGCGACATTGCCTCTTTGAGTTGAAGGGTGCCTGCAAGCAATTCTCCAGTTTCGAGAAATGTGCCAAGCTTACGCGCCTCGGCCTGCTCTGGTGTTCTTTGCTTGGTGCGCCGCTCGGTTTTTCTCACTTCTTCATGTCCTCTGGCGCCGGATACTACCATAATTCTGGTGACGCAGGTCCAGCTCAATAATTACAGTTTTGTAGCACGTCGCTCACAAAACGACATAAATGTCGCACCGGAATACTGGAGCCCTGGTGAAAACACGTCTTATCTAAAGAAATCAGACATTCAGGAATGGAGCGGCGCTGGCACAACGGTTGTTAAGTGACCGCTAAGACATTCTGACTGCCTGTAGTGACGCTGAAAACTTTCCTGGAGGCCTGACACGGATGACCCAACTGCGCAAAGCATCGATCTTCTTTTTCACACTCGTAGCACTCGGCATAAGTTCGTTGGAGGTTGTGGCTCAAGCAGCCGATCCCGAAACTGCCAAGCGACTTGAGCAGCTTGAAGCCGCGGCAGCAACCGCTCAGTCTGGTGCAGACAACGCGTGGGTGTTGATATGCGCTGCATTGGTCTTGATGATGACCGGCCCCGGACTCGCCTTGTTTTATGGTGGTCTGGTGAGAAAGAAAAATGTGCTTGCGACCATGGCTCAGAGCTTCGTGCTGATGGCAACGGTGACTGTGCTCTGGGCGTTTTACGGTTACAGTATCGCCTTCTCAGAGGGAACACCCTTCTTCGGAAACTTCAACTATCTTTTTCTACGAGGTGTTGGTCTGGCGCCTAATGCCGACTATGCGCCGACCATCCCGCACCAGACGTTCATGTTGTTTCAGTTGATGTTTGCCATCATCACCCCAGCACTTATAACCGGGGCATTTGCTGAACGCATGAAGTTTAGCGCCATGATGGCTTTCACCTGCCTCTGGGTGACAGTTATCTATTTTCCGCTGGCCCACGTCGTTTGGGGCAAAGGTGGTTTTCTAAACGCGGCACTCGGTGGTCGCATTCCTGCTCTGGACTTTGCCGGCGGCACGGTGGTTCACATAGCTTCCGGTTTCTCAGCGCTGATCTGTGCGCTCTATATAGGGAAACGAATTGGATATCCCGAAACACCCGTAACTCCACACAACCTCGTCTTAAGCATCATTGGCGCGTGCATGTTGTGGGTTGGGTGGTTTGGCTTTAACGCGGGAAGTGCACTGGCCGCTGGCGGACTTGCCACGAGCGCATTAGTAGCCACGCACTTTGCGGCCGCTTCCGGAACGCTTGGGTGGATGGCTGCGGAGTGGGCGCGAACAGGTAAGCCGACTGTGCTGGGCATGATCTCCGGAGCGGTCTGTGGCCTAGTCGGGATCACTCCGGCATCTGGCTTCGTCACGCCAATGTCGGCATTGATGATCGGATTTGTTGCCGGATTGGGATGTTTTCTGATGGTTTCGGTAGTTAAGGAGCGCTTTGGCTATGACGATTCGTTGGACGTGTTTGGCGTGCATGGAATGGGTGGCACTATCGGCGCAAC
>DASSCG010000472.1:0-3893 GCA_035697925.1 Pyrinomonadaceae bacterium | reverse complement strand
CGGAACCGGAGAGTTATGCGCGGCTCGACGAGGCTATCACTCATATGTACGGCTATGACTGGCTAATTTTTACGAGTGTCAATGGAGTCGAATACTTTCTCAAACGCTTTAACTCATTAGGACACGAGGTTAGTGAACTCGATAGTCTCAGAGTTTGCGCCATTGGTGAGGCTACTGCCGAAAAACTAACGGAAGCCCATCTCCACGTCGATGTCATCCCACGTGAATTCAAGGCGGAGGGTGTTTTTCATTCCCTTACCCAATTCGTCGGCGGTCGCGAGGCTTTGAGCGGCTTAAACTTTCTGATTCCGCGCGCCGCGGTGGCGCGAGACTTCTTGCCAAAAGCCCTGGAAGACGTAGGCGCAAGGGTTGACGTAGTACCTGCGTATCGCACCATCGTCCCTGATCATCAAGATCGGGGCCGAATTTCTGCAATGCTTGCGGGAGGAGCTGACTGTATCGCGTTCACAAGCTCGTCCACTGTTCGCAACCTCGCCCAACTTTTTGATACG
Source organism: Pyrinomonadaceae bacterium (assembly GCA_035697925.1). GTDB lineage: Bacteria > Acidobacteriota > Blastocatellia > Pyrinomonadales > Pyrinomonadaceae > PSRF01. Next base: position 3,381 of record DASSCG010000472.1, on the reverse strand, counting down.
CAGGATTTAAGTACAGTTCTAGAAGGAGTTGCTGTTGCTTGCATCGGAGACGTAACCGCGCAGACAGCAGCCGAACACGGCTTGAAGACTGCAATTCAGCCCGAGCAATTCACAGTTCCAGATCTAGCTCGAGCAATTGCAGGTTACTTTGGACGAGCGAACCAGGGGCAGTAGCCCAACTGTTAAGGAGGGCTCCGCAAGAGTTGGTGTTGAGTTTTGGGTGGCTACCGAGCCCTCCTTAACAGTCGGGCTACTGCCCCGCTAGCGTACCTCGAGATATCAAATCCCTCACACATGATGCAAATCCCACGGACTCGCTCAACAAGCAGCAAGTTTCGTTCTAACCTTCGTGCTAAACTGAACTGCCATGCCGCGCCGCCGCATATTAGTCATCGATCGCGACCCTGAGAGTGGTTCAGCACTTAGCTCATCGATTTCCGAATGGAATTACGACGTGGTTCTCGCGCGTGACAATGCCGAGGCTCTTCCCCATTTTGAAGACACTACGCCATCCGTCATTGTCGCCGGCAATGCGGTATCGTCGGATGGTTTCAAGCCTCTGCGGGATATTCGGTCGTTATTCCCTGAGTCGCCGGTTGTCTTAGTCACCGACCAGGGGTCGATCGAAATGGCTCTGACTGCAATTCAGCAGGAGGGTGCCTACCACTATTTCGAAAAGCCCGTAGAAGGTGACAAATTAAGAATTGTGCTAGATCGAGCGGTTGAATTGACGGATGCCAAACGCGAGAACGAGTTGCTCCGGCGTCAACTACAGGATCGCGGAGCGTTTGGTGAGTTAGTTGGCAAGTCTGAATCCATGAGAGCTATCTATGCGCTCATAGAACAGGTGGCTCCATCGTCCGCTTCTGTGTTGCTGACAGGCGATTCAGGAACCGGAAAAGAGTTAGTAGCCAGAACACTGCATCAAAAAAGTCCTCGCAGAGATAAACCCTTCATCGCCATAAACTGTTCTGCTATCCCCGAGTCGCTCATGGAATCCGAACTCTTCGGGCATGAGAAGGGCGCCTTTACCGGCGCTGCTTCGAGACGCCAGGGCTGCTTTGAGCTTGCAGATACGGGCACCTTGCTACTCGACGAAATCGCCGAAATGCCGGCAATGTTGCAGTCTAAACTGCTTCGTGTAATCGAAGAGCGGGCCATTCGACGACTGGGAAGCCGCAAGGAGATCAGCGTTGACGTCCGGCTGTTAGCGGCAACCAATCGCAACCCGGAAGAAGCCGTCCAGGGTGGCAGTCTAAGGGAGGATTTGCTCTATCGCCTGAACGTATTCAGGATTGGCTTGCCACCACTGAGGGAGCGTAAAGAAGATTTGCCACTGCTGGCCCAGCATCTGGTAACTCAACTGGCCGAGAAGCATAACAGGCCTGCACGCTTTCTCAGTCCCGGCGCAATCGCAGCCCTTCAGTATCATGCGTGGCCCGGAAACGTCCGTGAACTACGAAACGTGATCGAGCGTGCGGTTGTCATTTGTTCTGGGGAGCAAATTGAGCGGCACCATTTCGCTCCTTATCCGATTGAGCAACGTGTACGACTTCGAAATGAAGACACGATCACCTTGCCTGTTGGAACTCCTCTTGAAGAAATTGAGCGACAAATGATCATGCGCACCCTTCAGAAGACTAAGAACAACAAAACACGCGCCGCAGTGCTCCTGGGAATCAGTCTCAAGACATTGCACAACAAACTCAATCTCTACCGCGAGCGCGGACTACTTGTAGACGATAAAGGTTTAGTTGCGTCCGATTAGTGTTCCGATGAAGAGTCATCGCAAAGAGATTTGGTTAGAAGCACCCAGCCGGCGCGCTTTTATTAACATCACTTCCCAGGTGCAAGAGTGCGTTCGCGAGAGCGGTATCAATGAGGGACTGGCGCTTATAAACTCCATGCATGTCACGGCCGCAGTGTTCATCGACGACGACGAATCAGGCCTCTACCGGCATTACGAAGTTTGGCTGGAGCGGCTGGCCCCGGTAGTGCATCCGAACCCTGACGACGACGACACTATTGGGGAAGATATTATTGACGCCCACATGAAGAGACAGTTAATGGGGCGCGAAGTAACGGTAGCAGTTACCGGCGGTCGACTCGATTTCGGTCCCTGGGAAAATATCTTTTACGGCGAGTTCGATGGTGGTCGAAAGAAACGTGTCCTGGTAAAGATTATTGGTGAGTAGACTGCGAACCAAGCAATAGGAGAAGCCATGAGCAGCGATGAACAGGCAATTCGCAAGCTTGTCGATGATTGGCATCGCGCCACCGCCGCTGGAAATGTTGATGCAATTCTTCCTTTGATGTCTGAAGACGTGGTTTTCTTGGTATGTGGTAAACCTCCAATGAAAGGCCGAGCAACATTTGAACAAGGGTTGCGCAGTTTACTTACCGCTCATCGCATCCAATCTACAGGTGAAATCCAGGAGCTAGTGGTTTCCCAGGATCTCGCTTATTGCTGGACTAACCTTACAGTTCAAATAAAGCCGATTTCAGGGGGCGAATCGATCGAGCGCGCGGGAAGCGCATTATCGATTTTCCGGAAACAACCAAACCAATCCTGGGTATTAGTCCGCGACGCCAACCTCTTACCTCCTCCGGGCTAGAACGTCCCCATCGTTACTGGAAACGCGAGCATTGAAGCTGATTAGTAGAAGGGATTGATGCTGATGCTGGTCATGCGATTGCTGGCGTTGTTATGCATCTTTTCGCTCAGTTACGAGAACGGCTGGGCGGTTAATATCGCTTCCTCCGACTGGCCCCAGTGGGGTGGTCCAAGCCGAGACTTCAAGACTAATTCCAACAAACTAGCTGACCGTTGGCCTGCTGGTGGACCACGAAGAATCTGGGTCCGGCCTTTGGGTGCGGGACACTCATCCATCGTGTCTAATAATGGAAGGCTATACACGATGTACCGCAAGAACGGCCGCGAGTTCATGGTTTGCCTTGAAGCTGCAAACGGCAAGACGGTTTGGGAAAATTCTTACGCTGCGCCTCTCTATCCTCGAATGGATATGTCTTACGGATCCGGACCACACTCCACTCCGATTGTCTCAGGCCCATTTGCTGTCTTTGTGGGGACGACCGGAAGGTTAGTCTGTCTCAACAAAACGACTGGAAAAGAGGTTTGGAGCCATGACCTGTGGGGAAAGTTGGGGGGCACCGTTATTAATGTGGGCTACTCAAGTAGCCCCATTGTTTACAAAAATAAGATCATCGTGCAGGTCGGTGGCGTAGGCCACAGCATAATCGCTTTTGATCTAGTTGATGGGAGGATCATCTGGAAGGCCCATAACTTTCGAAACTCTTCATCCTCACCGATTGTCATCAACGTCGACGGCCAGGATCAACTAGTAGCCTTTATGCATAATG
>DASSCG010000471.1:0-4447 GCA_035697925.1 Pyrinomonadaceae bacterium | reverse complement strand
GGGAGTATAACAAATGCTGTTCGAGTGTCTAAGGTGCGGTTGACGTTTGTTGTGGAGCGCTTACCTTAAACCTTATCTCGACAATGGACGTGAAACTTTCTATCCCTGAAAGGGATGAAGTAAATAGCCGTGGGCGAGCGTTCCGCGATGCTCACGGAAACGTGCCAAAGTGACGCCATGACCCTGAAAGGGTCAAACGATTCGGACCTACACCTGTCGACACCTGAAGGCGAATCACTTTCATGGCTTTCCGAGGCGTTAAGTCTTTTCCGGGGGCGCTGCCCCCGGCTATTTACTTCCACGCCTTCAGCGTGAACTTCATCCGTCGAAAGCGGGAGCCGTGGTCGCGTTCACTGAGACATGCCGCCTTTCTTCCAATGCCGCGCTAAATGATCTGTTTCGTCGAATATCAGCAGTGGCGGTACAATGGCCGCATCTCTACAAGTTCATAGCCGGCAGCACGCACCACAAAGGGCGCATATGTCAGATCACAAACACACGAACAAATTAATCAACGAAACCAGTCCCTACCTATTGCAACACGCCCATAATCCCGTTGACTGGTATCCCTGGGGTGAAGAAGCGTTCGCAATAGCGCGGGCCGAGAGCAAACCTGTTCTCTTAAGCATCGGTTATTCGGCGTGCCATTGGTGCCACGTCATGGAGCACGAGTCTTTTGAGAATGAGGAAATTGCCAAATTAATGAACGAGAACTTCGTCAGCATAAAAGTTGATCGCGAAGAACGGCCAGATCTTGATCAAATTTACATGAACGCCGTTCAAATGATGACGCATCACGGGGGTTGGCCCATGACTGTGTTCCTTACTCCCGAAGGTGTTCCCTTTTACGGTGGCACCTATTTTCCTCCGGAAGATCGATACAACATGCCGGGCTTTCCACGCGTGCTCATAAGCTTGGCTGACGCCTATAGGGAACGACCCGAAGACATACAACAAACCGGGGCGTCTATCATTGCCGAACTTAATCGTCTAAGTCTCGCCCAGGAATCAAATGAACCATTAGCAAGTCAATTACTGGACCAGGCCTTTCGAGGCATCAGCAAGAGCTATGACGCGGCCAACGGCGGCTTTGGTGGGGCGCCAAAGTTTCCACCGGCGATGACCTTAGAGTTCCTCTTGCGCACGTATCATCGTACCGGCAACCAGCAAGCTCTGGACATTGTTCTGAACACCTGCCGCAAGATGGCTAATGGCGGAATCTACGATCAACTCGGCGGCGGGTTTCACCGTTACTCGACAGACGCGAAGTGGCTAGTTCCACACTTTGAGAAGATGCTCTACGACAATGCGCTGCTTTCTCGCCTGTATCTACACCATTACCAGTTAACCCGCGATGAGTCGGCTCGCCGCGTCGCTGAAGGCGTGCTTGATTACGTGGCGCGAGAAATGACGGACGCTAAAGGTGGTTTTTACTCAACGCAGGATGCGGATTCAGAACGAGAGGAAGGAAAGTTTTTCGTTTGGACTCCCGAGGAAATCACCTCGGTTCTAGGTAAAGAAGACGCATCTCTATTTATGGCCTATTACAACGTTACTGAAGGCGGAAACTTTGAAGGAAAGACCATTCTCAACGTAACGCGATCGCTGACAGATGTTTCAACTGAAGCGCGAGTCAGTCCGGACTACCTCGAATCATCATTAGAGCGCTCTCGGCGCAAGCTTTTCGAACTAAGAGAAAGTCGTGTGAAGCCCGATCGCGATGAAAAGATCTTGACCTCCTGGAATGGGATGATGCTCGCCAGCTTTGCTGAGGCAGCTGCAATTCTCGACCGCGAGGATTATTTGGAAATCGCCAGACGCAATGCGCGGTTCGTTCTCGACAACCTGATTCAGGATGGACTTTTGCTTAGAACTTACAAAGACGGTACTGCGAAACTAAATGCTTATTTGGAAGACTACGCATTTTTGGGAGACGGATTACTCACTCTTTATGAAGCTACTGGCGAGCTGGGATGGTTTGAAGCCACTATCACGATAATTGAAAAAATGATTGAAGAGTTTTGGGACGAACAAGGCGGAGGATTCTTCTATACAGGCAAGAGTCACGAGAACCTGATCGTTCGTTCAAAGGATTATTTTGATAACGCCACCCCCTCTGGAAATTCTGTTGCGGCTGAGGTGCTTCTGCGACTTGCCGCCATAACTGATAATCACGACTATCGAAACCGGGCCATAACAATAATGCGACTTATTGCTGGGCCCGTAAGACGGTATCCATCCGGTTTTGGGCGCGCCCTATGCGCTCTCGACTTTTACTTAGGGACACCCAAGGAAATAGTTCTCCTAGGCGATCCTGAATCAACCGACACGCACGCACTTCTTAGGGAGATTTGGAAACCCTACTTACCAAACAAAGTGGTCGTCCAGACGAACCAAGCGGACGACAGAAGCGCCGCGGTAATTCCGCTCTTACGGGGGCGCACACTCCTTAATGATAAGCCAACCGCGTATGTGTGCGAGCATTTCACATGTAGTCAGCCGGTTACCGAACCTGAAAAACTAGCCTCGCAGTTGGCGTATCAACGTCCAGCCTCAGGCGCGATTAGCGGATAACGACGTTTTCTGTCGCGGTGCAGCGCCTCGCCAAGTACGAATCCACCCTTGCAGTTTACGAGTCTCGGCTTGCGTCGTTAGAGAAGTCTATGGCCACGGTTACTCGGCCAACCCCAACGCAGAATCGCGCGAACATCAGGAACGAAGCGTGGTCGCTCTTCGGCCCGGAAGGCTGATTGAAGCCGGGCCCGAAAATACCCGTACCGGAGCTAGCGACTACTCCTCGCTAGCTCCCATCCGAGCAGCAGCCCCTCCCCGATGCTTAAAATGGGCAAAATCGACGGGGAAATCCCGCACAACTTGACTCAAACCACCTCAAAAGGCTATCTTTCCCGCCGGTGCCAAACAGCGTTGGTCACCGTTCAGACCGTTTTATAATCCATATATTCTCTCTCTCGAAATCTCTTACTCGACGTACCCGCAGCAAGCGATTCGGATAGTTTCATGCGTCGCAGTCGCTGATCTTCGACTCGTCGACAACAAGTAATAAGTTCACAAGTTTCAGATTCTGATGGTAAACCGTAACCGGACCAGTGAAGTTCTTTTTGTTGTTATTTCGGCAACAGGCCTCCTGGTCCTGTCGAGCTCAATCATATCGATCTGCAAACTACCGCTCCTTAGTCCGGCCGGACTGGCATCGCTCTTCAATTTGGTTCTGCTAACTCTCGCGGCAAGCCGTTTCACCGTGCCGCTCATTGGCACCGACGGCGTTAGGCAGAGCCGCAAGTCCGTTGCCGATGCACTAGTTTTCCTGGCGGTGATGCTCTATGCCATTCCCCCAACCGATACGACTGGGCCTGCAACGTTTCTAGCGGCGATCGTCGGCTTCATGTCGACCTTTCGCCTGTCCAGCAGGAGAGAGTCGATCTTCACAACCGCTATAGCGGTGATATCTACTTTTATCTCGGCATCGTGCTACGGGCTACTGGTCCGGCTCTTTGCCAATAACCCCAACATCGGTTTGGAAGAGGGGTTACCATTCGACATATTTCTCATTCCAATCTGTGTCCTTGCCGTCCTGCAATACTTCCTTAGCACGCTGGCGACAGCATCATTCCTCCGCATTGACGGTGGCAAAGCCGCGGTCTTGCCCTCGCAAGAGAGTGTGGTCTGGACATTGACTACTCAAGTAGCGGGTGCCGCGTCCGCCGTGCTCTTTTACGCTGCGATTCGCGGGTCCGGCTTCTCTCACGTGCTGCTTGGTCTTCTAATTACGTGTCTTGTGCATTTGCTCTACCGATTTAACGCGAAACGGTTCGAAGAAATAAGACGGGGCGAGGAGGAGAAACGGAAGCACGTCGAAGAGATGGCGACCATTCACATGAATACGATCGAGTCGCTGGCCATTGCTATTGATGCCAAAGACCAAACGACTCACGGCCATGTGCGACGCACGCAAATCTATGCGCGCCAAATGGGGACTCTCTTCAAAGTCTCTGAATCAGAGTTGCGCGCCCTTGTGGCCGGAGCGTTGTTACACGACATCGGCAAACTTGCGGTGCCGGAGTACATCCTTAATAAGCCCGGAAAGCTCACCGAAGCTGAATTCGCCAAGATGAAAATTCACCCCGTTGTTGGAGGTGACATACTGCGCCGAGTCAACTTCCCTTACCCGGTCGAAGACATCGTTCGCTATCACCATGAGAAATGGGACGGCTCGGGCTATCCAAAAGGCCTTCGCGGCGAGGCAATTCCGCTGGTTGCGCGAATTATCTCAGTAGTCGATTTCTACGACGCCACGCGGTGCGATCGGCCCTACCGAAAAGGGATGAAGCGGGAAGATTCTCTGGCATTGCTGGAAAGTATGGCTGGTAATGCTTTCGACCCGCGCGTCGTTCGGAAGTTCGTAGAGCACGTTCTGGAGTTTGATGCG
>DASSCG010000470.1:0-3107 GCA_035697925.1 Pyrinomonadaceae bacterium | reverse complement strand
GCCGACCATTCCCAGTTTTCGGCGCGTTAAATCGTAAACGGTTCGCGGCGTAGATGTATCAATAACCTCTATCGCGTCGCCAATCTCTGGCAAGGCCTTATGAAGACGAGTCCACCATAATTCCATGTGTGATTGGTCTCGTTCCTCATTTTCTTCTTCGGTTTCTTGGAAGCTGAACCACTCATCCACGTCAGAGAACGTCAGCATAGTCACAGCCCGCATGGCTTCAGGAGCCCTCGCGTCATGGCGAGGCGACGATGCAAACATGAATTGGAACTCTTCCGGATTATGATCAATGTCGTGCGGCCAATCCGTAAGTGCCAGGATCCTATTGTTGGGTAGTTTGGATGCTGCTGCCTCGCTAATACCAAAGTAGAGCAAATAAACTCCCAAAGTTCGCAAGCTGTTCAAACGCTTCCTTAGCTCAGAAGGAGTGCGATTGAGTCCAACTAACTTTCCGAAGGTGTCCCAAACTGTGAGATTGCTGACGATTGCCCTTGATGCCATCAATGTTTCCCCGGTCAGCAGATCGACTCCGATCGCGTTGCCACTCGAGTCGTACGCGAGACGTAACGCCGTCGTGTCCAGGCGAACTTTGCCGCCGCTGGTCCTAATCGATTCAGCTAACTTGTCGGCGAGCGCGGGGGCCCCACCTCGAATCGAAAAATTTCCTTTGCGAAGAATATTGAGAGCAAAGCTGCCGTAACGATAATCGCACTCATCCAGAGACGCTTGAACAAGAAGCCGAAGCTGAACGTCAATAAACCTCCGGAAGCGAAACGAGGTGCCTTCAAGGTGATCCAAAACCGTTTCGGTTTGGGAGTTGGTATTTCGATCCATCGTCAACAGATCAGCACTAGCCTTTGCGCTTTCTTGATAAAAGGCTATGGCTCTGTCACAGCACTCTGGAAATGATGTCAGCAGCGAGGTTTCAAATTGTTCGTTGTCGCTGGTTATCGAGAAATCCGTTTGGTCGGGCAGTCGCACAACGTAAGCGGGGTCATCTGATAGTACTTCCGGCCTTTCCACCGGAAGCTCTGAAAAGATCTGATCGTGAATTTCCCCAGCCTGCCACAGAGGATAGAGTCCAACGCCGGGGTCAAACGTGTAACCAAACTTTTCAAAGGCAGCCACACAACCTCCGACACGCGATTGTCTCTCGAGCAAACAAACGTCGACGCCTCGAGCGGCAAGCAACGCGGCCACGGTGAGTCCACCAATGCCACCGCCAACAACCACTACCTCATGCGTCATATCTGAAAGGATGTCAGTAAGAGTTGAACCAGCACTAGTGTGGCGGTGGGAGCCTGATCGCCAGTCTCACTGAGTTTGGGAAGGTAAGGCTCAGTCAGCAGGATGACGGAGGTGATCCCGTTAAAGACAAGGTGAATGAGGACACAAGGTAACAAACGTCCTGTGTAAGCCCGGATGATCGTGAGTGAAACGCTAAGCAGGCCGACAGCGGCAATCACGCCGATGTTGGGCCAGTACTGCGGGACATGGATGAGAGTAAATAGCCCGAGAACCACTAGAACCCCTCCGGCGACGCCTAGTAGCCTTTGCAGAGCCGCATATAGCACACCGCGATAAATGAATTCCTCTACTAAGGGCGCTGTCAATACTGCGAGAGCGGCGATCAGATAGCGTGCGCCAGGTGAGCTATTGATAACCTGCTCCAATTGGGTAGTCTGATCGGCGCCAAGTAGCTTTGCGATCCCAGTGCCGAGGATGAAGAGCGCTATTCCCAGGCCCACACTTCCCCAAAAACGCAGGCGTCCGGACCAACCCCAACCTAGTGAAGCCAAAAAGGGACGTCGTCCAAAGCGAGTAACTAAAGCCCAAACCAAAACGAAAGTAATTAGGTGCGTCGGTAACAGCGCCAGCACTTGCAAGAAAATAGCGGTCTTATCTGACAGAGCGAGTTCGGCCAGTCTATTGAGGAATTCCGGAGAGTTTGGATCAAGACCACTCTTTAATGCATAGGGAATGAGAAAAAAAAGTGGGACTATAGCGAGTAGGATGATGCTCGCCAGCCAGACCAGGAATGCGCCTCCAACTCCCCAGCGAGGGTTATTGGGATCAATTGGCTCTTGAACAAAAGGACTCAATGGCCTCGACGGCTCAGAGGGCGTTAACTCGTTTGCTAGTGGAAACGTTGACTGGATATCTGTGGGCACGGTATCGAGGAGTGTATGGGAGTTGATCCAACGGGTCAAACATGAAGCTTTAAAGAGCCTCGGTTCAGCTTCCGCTGATGGGTAAAATGCCGATCGGTCTGAAGACGGAGAGCGGCAGAGGACGGGTCGTATTGCTTAGCAACCGCGCAATTCAAAAGACCCTTCTCGCTTATCTCAAACAGCGGGATATTCGGTTTCCAGCATCGAAGGGCCGACACGAGGTGCTGCCAACATTAGACCAATGATTGTCTTGGCGTCTTCTATTTCGCCGGCAGTGATCATTTCCAAGGCTTGTGAGAAGGGAAGTCGCACAACCTCGACGATCTCATCATCCTCAAGCTGTTGCCTCGTTTCAGTCATCTCCGTAGCTAAATAAACCCACATTTTTTCCTCGCAGAATCCCGGAGATACAAAAAACTCAGACAGCTTAAATAGTCTGCCGGGAACAAAACCAAGTTCCTCTTCTAACTCTCGTGCTGCGCCCTCTTCCGGCCGCTCGCCTCGATTCAACGTTCCCGCAGGCGCCTCCAGGAGGTAGCGCACCGCTGGATGGCGGTACTGACGTACAAGTGCGACACTGCCGTCTTCAAAGACCGGAACGATGACCGCGCTGCCCGGATGATGAACCACCTCCCGCACATAGGTATTATCACCTTCGCGAACAGTATCGACTGTCACATCAAAAATGCGTCCCTGAAAGATCTCGGCGCTCTCGAGCAGTTGCGGAATCTCTTTTTCTGAGGAAGACATGGTTTTATTTAACTTCTAATGTTTCAACTGTGAACTTCCGCTGCGGAACTCTTACTGATGAGCTCTTGAGCCTCGCCAATCAGGTAAAGTGAACCGCAGAAACAAATCAAACCATTCGGCAGAGTAATCTCCATAGCTTTTCGAATAGCGTCGGCCACTGAACCTGCCGAAATGACTTTC
>DASSCG010000469.1:0-2648 GCA_035697925.1 Pyrinomonadaceae bacterium | reverse complement strand
TTTTGAAAAACATCCCTGACCCTCGATAGGAGAGTTTTTTATTTCCAAACCCGGATCTAACTTTAGTCTCATCAGAAGGCTACTCAGTGCTGCAGAGCCTGCGTGACACCGAGCACAATTAGTGTGCAAACCGCAAAGCGTGTTCAAAGGTCATCTTAACATTTCTGACAACGCCAAATTTCAGATTTCTCCGACAAAAAGGCCGCCAAGTTTTCCTGGCGGCCTTAGCAACTCTACGTGTAACCTGCTTATTTAAGTTTGAAGCTGCGTGCGATTAGATCCGTCTGATTCCGAATACGAGCAAGCTTATCACGAAGTCCCGTGAAGCGAAGCGCGTACACGGTGCGATTATCTGCTTGCAGGTAGTAGATTCGTCCAATCATTGGCTTGCCAGTTTTTATGAACTCATATGAGACCGTAACTCCGCTTAAGCGGCCTGAGAAGGATTCTTCTTTCCCTTCCACAAAGCCTGGATGAAACCTGAATTTTTGATCGCGATCGCGACGGGCAACATCCGCTGGGCTGGTTCCTGCATCAACTACTTCCTTCCTAATCTGCAGGTACCCATCAAGGCGATCACCATAGACAAATTCAACATACTCGCGTGCTGCACCTGACTCAGTAATCACTCGCCAGGTGTCCGAGGGAAGTTCAATTGAATAGTCAATCTTATCGCTCGTGAAAATCTGCTGAGCGCTAACGAGCGAAAAGCTAAGAGTGAGGAGGACGAACGCTAGAATCATTCTTAAGACTTTCATGTTGTTTATTAGCTCCACCCACGGACTGTGGGATCAAAGTTTGAGAGTCGTAATCACCTAACCCTGGTCAGATGCGCTGGAGGAATGCCTTAGTTGTCCCCGTTCGGTCAACCATGGTTCGCCCGCGCCAGTGTTTCTCTTTGAATTCCTACCAAATGCGCAATTCCTTTGGTCGCGAGGTCCAGCAGTCTGTCCATTTGTTCTCTGGAGTAAGGCTGACGCTCCGCAGTGCCTTGGACCTCGATAAAACGGCCATCCCCCGTGCAAATGACGTTCATGTCGACCTCGGCGCGAGAGTCCTCGTCGTATTTCAAATCCAGCAGGGCCAGGTTGTCAACGATACCGACGCTAATCGCCGCTACCTGGTTGGCCACGAGACTCTTTGGAATTCTTCCGGCCTTTGAAAGACGACGGCTGGCGAGGGCTAGGGCAACATACGCGCCAGTTATCGCCGCAGTTCGAGTCCCTCCGTCTGCTTGAAGGACATCACAGTCCAACGTGATGGTTCGCTCTCCCAGGATTTTCATGTCTGTGACGGCTCTTAGACTGCGCCCAATCAAACGTTGAATCTCGTGGGTGCGGCCTGATGGACCACCTCTCCCGGTTTCGCGCTGTACACGTTGTTGAGTCGAGCGCGGCAGCATCGCGTATTCAGCCGTCACCCAACCTTGTCCCGTATTCCTTAGGAACGGCGGAACCCGATCCTCGATCGAGGCGGAACAGATAACGCGAGTCAGGCCCATTTCAATCAGGACGGAACCCTCTGCGTAGGGAAGGAACCCTGGAGTTATCTTCACAAGACGCAGCTCGTCTGCCGCGCGCCCGTCAGTGCGTACGAAGCTCATCGTGACCCCATACCTCAACCGCCTCCAAAACCGTTGGGGCGGCGCCGAGAAATCTTTCTGCGACCCGGGAAAAACGTTGGGCAGCGTCGGTTACGTAAAAATGATCGAGATCGTCGCAGAGCTGCCTCACCCGAGTTTCATCTGTTGCTCTGGGACGAGCTAATCCCTCGATGGCTAGCAGAGTATGAACTTCCTCTGCCGTCGCTTCGCCGGAATCGATTAAAGGAACATCTTTGCCAACTGCTTCGCCTATTACCCCTCGCAAAATCGGGTAGTGGGTACAGCCAAGGACCAGAGCACCCAATTCTTTCTCAGCTATGTCGCTAAGATAATGCTCGGCTACTGAACGTGCCACATCGGTTTCTGCCCAACCCTCTTCCGCCAGCGGAACAAAAAGCGGACAGGCCCGCTCGATCACGACAGCCATTGGATCAAACTGTGAAATAGATCGGTGGTATGCGGCGCTTTGCACCGTTGCTTCAGTGCCGATGACCGCAATCTGTTTGCCGTTATTATTATTGATTGCAGCGCGAGCTCCCGGATCAATAACCCCGACGACTTCCACACTAACCGCCTTCCGAATTGCAGGAAGAGCTAGAGCAGAGGCTGTATTACAGGCAACTACCAGGAGCTTGATGCCGTGCGCCTCCAGAAATCGAGCATTCTCGGTTGCATATCGCTCAACCGTAGCCAGCGACTTGGTGCCGTAAGGCACCCTGGCGGTATCACCTAAGTAAACAAAATGCTCATCCGGAAGTCGTTCGTGCAGGGCGCGATAGACAGTTAGTCCACCAACGCCGCTGTCAAAGATGCCAATAGGAAGGGAATTTCGGATTGCGGGTTTCGGATTGCGGATTTCGGATTTCAATTCTCAGGTCTCAAAGTCGATTTCAAATCCCAAATCCGCAATTCGAAATCCGAAACTCAAAGGATGGTGGAGGCGCCGAGAATTGAACTCGGATCCAAGAGCCAACGTCGAAGGACTCTACATGCTTAGTCACTTCTCTTTCTTGTCCGGCAAGCCGGACAAAAATTCGCTCGCTGC